>JBIIDW010000238.1:0-4558 GCA_044238215.1 Steroidobacteraceae bacterium | reverse complement strand
CCCCTACAACATGACGATCGGGACGCAATTCCGCGGCCAGCCGCTGCTGCTCGACTGGAACGAGAATCCCGACGGAACCTACACGATCCTCACCACGGTGAACCTGTTCTACCCGAACCTGCTGCAGCCTTCGAAGTGGCCGCGGGAGTCGGCGGGCGACTTCAACCAGGTCACCGAGAACTTCAGCTACGTGGTGAAGAAAGCGGACATCGAGAACCCCGAGATGACGGCGCTGCCCCACGTCGGCTCGTGGCAGCGGCTCACGCCCTGGCTGCCCTGGATGCTGATGGGCACGGCACCAGGCCACGTGAGCTACTTCAGCACCTTCGCCGGCGTACCCGGCGGGATCGATGCGCTGCCGAAGGACATGGTGGCGGCCGCGCGCGCAATCGACCCGAAGATGCTGCGCGCGCCCACACTCGAGGAAGACACGCTGCCGAACGAGTCGAGCCTCGAGGCCTACGCCAAGGAGCAGTCGCCCGCGCCCGTGCCGCCCGGCTGGAGCCCGCCGCAGCCGCCGCCGCCCCGCAAGTTCGAGGGCGACCCGAAGAACCTGGGCAACCAGGGTCTTTCATAACTGGCGCCTCCTCTTCAGGGGGAGGCGTCGACGGATCCGCTCAGAACAGCATTGCCAGGGAACTCCCGGCGTGCCCGGGGGGCGCCAGCAACAGGTCGGTGGCGCTGCCTCGGCTGGCCTCTTCGGTCGCCAGACCCTCGGTTGCCGTCGACGGGATCATGGTCTCGCCCGGAAGATCCACCGAATCCACGACGCCGAGACGCAGCACACCTTCGGAGTCCACGGACAGCCCAAGGTATCCCTCAGGCGCCGGATCGGCTGCGCCGAGTGCAAGGACTTCCGGTTCGATCGTCACGACCAGGGGCGCGCTGGACCCGGAGGTATTGCCGGCCCGGTCGGTCTGCCGGGCCGTCAGCGTGTGCGTACCGACGGTCAATGCGCTCGAGTTGATCGACCAGTTGCCGCCGCCGTCCGCGGTTGCCGTTCCGAGCACGGTCGTGCCGTCCGTGTCGTAGAGCGTCACCGTTGCGCCCGATTCAGCGCCGGTGCCGGTCACGCGCGGTGTGCTCACGCGGGTCACATCATCGGTGTTCGAGGGACCCGAGTCGCTCTCTTCCGCCAGATCAGGTGCCGACGGCGGCGCTGCGCGCGTGTCAATGGTCACGCCGAGGCTGGCGCTGAACAGCGAGGTATTGCCCGCTGCATCGGTTTGCCGGGCTCTCAGCGTGTGCGAGCCCTCCGACAGGGCGCTCGACGTGATCGACCACCTGCCGCTGCCGTCCGCGACACTGGTGCCGAGCACGGTTCCGCCATCGGTTTCGTAAAGCACGACCGTAGCGCCAGGTTCGGCGCCGGTGCCCCTGAACGCCGGCGTCGTGTCGCGGGTCAGGTTGTCCGCGTCGAAGTCCCCCGAGTCGCTCTCCGGAAGCAGATCGGGGACAGAGGGCGGCAGCGCGGTGGTATCGATGGTGACCACCAGACCCGCCGTCGGCGCTGATAGATTGCCGGCGAGATCGGTCTGCCGCGCCGTCAACGAATGGGCGCCTGCGGACAGGGTGGTCGACGTGATCGACCAGTTGCCACCCACGTCCGCGAGACCAGTGCCGAGCACCGTCGAGCCGTCCGTGTCGTAGAGCATCACCGTGGCGCCGGGCTCCGCCCCGGAACCGGCCACAGTCGGCGTGGCCAGGCGGGTCACGTTGTCGGTGTCCGAGCGGCCCGTGTCGCTGCTCGACACCAGGTCGATGGACGATGGCGCAGCCGCAGCCGAGTCGACGGTGATAATCACCGGCGTAGCCGAAGACGCATTTCCCACCGTGTCCACCGCAGTCACCGTCAGCCTGTTCGGGCCGTCCGGCAACGCCTGAGCATTGGCAGGAGTAACCGACCAGCTGCCACTCGGGGCCACCGTGGTCGTCAGCGCCGTGCCATCGGGCAACGTCACGCGGATCGTGTCGCCGGCCGTGCTGGTGCCCGAGATCGTCGGCGTGGCGTCGTTCGTGATCCGGTCACCGAGGATCCCGGAGTCCGACGCGGGATCGAGCGCCACCGTCGGCGCCTGCGGGCCGATCGTCACGATCGACAGCACCAGGCTCGTGGCCGCGGAGCTGTTGCCGGCCGGATCCGTGGCGGTGACGCTCAGCGTGTTCGAGCCCGGAGCAAGCGCCTGCGCGTTGCCGGGCGTGACGCTCCAGGTTCCGTCGGCGGCCACCGTGGTCGCGAGCGACGCACCGCCCGGCAGGGCCACGCGGATCGTGTCGCCCGCCGCGCCCGTGCCCGAGATCGTCGGCGTACGATCGTTCGTCACGTTGTCGCCACGGGCACCCGAGTCCGACGAGTGATCCAGCACCGCGACGGGTGTCGAGGGTGGCGCAGTATCCACCGTGATCGTCAACGGGATCGTCGACGAGACGTTGCCTGCGGAATCCGTCGCCGTCACCGCGAGCGTGCTGGAGCCCGGGGCGAGCGCCTGCGCATTGCTCGGCGTCACCGACCAGCTGCCATCCGCTGCGACCGTGGTCGCCAGCACCGCGCCGCCCGGCAGCGTCACGCGGATCGTGTCGCCGGCCGTGCCGGTGCCCGAGATCGTCGGCGTCGTGTCGTTCGTGATCCGATCGCCCGGAGCCCCGGAGTCCGACGCGGGATCGAGCGCCACCGTCGGCGCCTGCGGGCCGAGCGTCACGACAGACAGCACGAGGCTCGCGGCCGCGGAGCTGTTGCCGGCCGGATCCGTGGCGGTGACACTAAGCGTGTTCGAGCCCGCGGGCAGCGCCTGCGCGTTACTCGGCGTCACCGACCAGGTGCCGTCGGCGGCCACGGTGGTCGCGAGCACCGCGCCGCCGGGCAGCGTCACGCGGATCGTGTCGCCCGCCGCGCCCGTGCCCGAGATCGTCGGCGTACGATCGTTCGTCACGTTGTCGCCGCGGGCACCCGAGTCCGACGACGGATCGAGCACCACGACGGGTATCGATGGCGGCGAGGTGTCGACCATGACCGTCAGCGGAATGGTCGGCGAAGCATTGCCCGCCGGATCCGTCGCCGTCACCGTCAAAATGTTCGGGCCGTTCGGCAGCGCCTGCGCGTCGCCCGGCGTCGCCGACCAGCTGCCATCGGCTGCGACCGTCGTCGTCAGCACCGCGCCACCGGGCAGCGTCACGCGGATCGTGTCGCCGGCCGTGCCAGTGCCCGTGATCGTCGGTGTGGTGTCGTTGGTCAGGCGGTCGCCGCGGGCGCCTGAGTCCGACGCTGGATCGAGCACCGCCGTCGGCGCCTGCGGCCCGATCGTCACGATCGACAGCGCGAGGTTCGTGGTCGCAGAGCTGTTGCCGGCTGAGTCCGTGGCCGTCACCGCGAGTGTGTTCGAACCCGGGGCCAGCGCCTGCGCGTCGCCAGGCGTGACGCTCCAGGTTCCGTCGGCTGCGACTGTGGTCGCCAGCACCGCACCGCCGGGCAGCGTCACGCGGATCGTGTCGCCCGCCGCGCCCGTACCCGAGATCGTCGGCGTGCGGTCGTTCGTCACGTTGTCGCCGGCAGCGCCGGAGTCAGAGGTCGGGGCCAGCCGCGACACGGGAGCGGAAGGCGCCGAGGTATCGATGGTCAGCGTGACGCTTACCGCGGGGGAATCCGCGGCCCCGGCACCTGTGTTGGCCACGGCCTGCAGATTGAGCACGCCGTCCGGAAGCGCCGCAGCCGGCGTGGCGGACCAGTTGCCACCGGCATCCGCACGGGCGGTGGCGACGGGGATACCCGCCGCGTTGCGGATCGTCACCTGCGCGTTGGGCTCAGACTTGCCGGTCAGCGTCGGGGTGACGTCGTTCGTGAGGCCGTCGCCCCGCACGCCCGAATCACTGCCCGCGTCGAGGCGGATGCCCGTCGGTGCAGCGCTCGGCGGCGCCGGAACCGGGATCGGCGCGGGTGCCGATGATTGACCACCCCCGCCTCCACCGCCCGCGGCAACCCCCACCCCCGCCAGCAGGCCTGCGCCGGCAGCCAGGGTCGTGACCGGAGTGCCGGCGATCCCGGCCGCGCCCGCCGAAATGCCCGGGGTACCGGCCTGCGCAGCATCCCCCGGAAGCAGAGGGAAAGGCACGGCGCAAGGCGCGGAATCTGTTGCGGCACCCGACGCCACGCTCGCAGCCTCGGGCAACTCGCAACCCGACCCGTCGACGAGCCGGGCACCTCGACTGTCGAGGAACGCATCCGCTGTGGCGGCCCAGTCGGTGAGAGTGATCTCGTCACCGTTCGGGAAGCGGATCCGAAGGTCGCCGCCGACCCTGCGAACCACGGTGCCTGCAGGCAACGGGGCCGTCGAATCGGCCAGGAGGATGCGATAGCCATGACCTGGCGCGGCACGGAATCCCTCGCCGACCGCGACGTCCAGCGTCCTCTCGGCACCCGCCGCGCTCCGCTCCAGCAACCGGTAAACCGCCGGCGCGTTCGATGACCGCTGGATCGTCTCCATGAGACTTAAAGTTTAGACATATTCCCCCTGCAACCGAGGCACGACTTCACGTAATGTCGGCTGTTCTACAGCAGGCGCGC
>JBIIDW010000237.1:0-4563 GCA_044238215.1 Steroidobacteraceae bacterium | reverse complement strand
AAGAGGTAGGCGGACCACCCGCGGTCGGGCGCCCTGAGCTCGACCCGCAGGTCGAGGGTGGTAAACCCCTCGACCTGGGACCTGAGGTTGTTGTTGAGGCGCTTGAACTCGCTGCTCTTGCGGCGGGCGTCGAGGGTGGTGGCAAGCGTCAGTCCGTTAGCCACGCGCCACTCGTGCGCCAGCGTGGCGTTGCCCGAGAAGCGTGGCGCCGCAGGCAGGTCGTTGCCCAGGTTCGCCGCGACCTGGGCGGGCGTGCCCTCGAACTCCTGGATCTCGCTCCGCAGCCATGTGCCGGAGACGTCGAACCGTAGCGTCTGCGAGTCGCTGCGCAGCACATCGATGCCGAAGCTCGCTTCGAGGCCCTTGAACTCCGACTTCCCGACGTTGGTGCGGACGTTGGCGGTAACCGGCGGGATCACCGTGAAGGCCTGGAGTTCCGAAAAGTCGTACAGGAACGCGTCGAGCGAAGCATAGAGACCCGAGGCGCCGGAGTACTTGATGCCCGCCTCGATGGCCTCGACCGTCTCGGGCTTGAAGGGCTTTGCCTCCGGCAGCGTGAAGATGGTCGAACCGTCGAAGCCGCCGGCCTTGTAGCCCGTGCCGACCGAGCCGTAGATCGTCAGCGACGAGGTGGGCTGGTACTTGAGGGTCAGGCGCCCGGAGGTGTCGGCATCGTCGGTGGGCTCGTTGAAGACGACGGGCAGCGCGGGAAACGCGAGACCGGCCAGGGTCGTGCCGTAGGGATTGGTGTCGACGGTGGACCCGCGGTAGCGCCCTTCATCCGCCGTGTAGCGCAGGCCTGCGCTGAGCGTGAGCGTGTCGGTGAAGCGCCAGTCCAGCTGGCCGAAGGCCGCGTAGCTCTCGCGGCTCTGGAAGTAGTCGGACACGACCTTCGTGGCGACCTGGTCGGTGAAGTCCAGCAGGGTCACGAAGCTCACGCGGTCGCGGATGGCGTAGCCGCCGAGCACCCAGGCGACACGGTCGTCGGCCGCGGTGCCGGCCACCCTCAACTCGAGTGACCGTTGGCTCACGTCGTCGGTGAAGTCGTAATCGGAGATGCGCCGCGGCACACCGAGGCCGCCCGCCCACCTGCGGTCGGCAGTCTGGTAGCCCGCGAGGGCGGTCAGCGTGGTGTCGCCGGCGAGGCGATGGTCGTAGCGGACGGCGAGCCCGCGAAGGGCGACGTCCCGCACCGGGTAGCGGCTGGAATAGAACGTGCGGGGATCCGTATCGGGCTCGGTGAAGCCGAAGGTGGGGGTGCCCTCGGAGTCCGCCTGGACGTTCTCGCCATCGTCCTGGCTGGCGTACGCCTTCACCACGACGGTCGCGTCCGCGCCGGGGCGGAGTTCGAACGTCGCGCGGGCGGCCCTCACGTCGCGATCGCCGAAGCCGTCACGGGCGCCCGGGTTGGGCACCGGGGGCGTGCGGGGGAATGTGACCTGCCCGGCCGCAGGGCCGGCGCCCTGGCCGTCCATGTAGCCACCGCCGCGGTCCACCATTGCGGCCAGCCGGACCCCGAAGGTCTCCGAGACGGGAAACGAGGCGGCGAACTCGCCGCGCACGCGGCCATAGCTGCCGCCCTCGAGCAGGGCGTAGCCTGCGCGCTCGGCACCGACGCCGCGGGTGATCACGTTGATCACGCCCGCTGTGCTGTTGCGGCCGTAGAGCGTGCCCTGGGGTCCTTTCAGGACCTCGACGCGCTCGACGTCGAAGAAGGGCAACGTCAGGAACACGTTGGACGCCTGGTAGATGCCGTCCATGTGGAAGCCGACCGAGGGGCTGCCGTTCGGCCGGTAGTCGTCGGTGCCACCCACGCCGCGGATCGAGATCACCTTCGACGCGCCACCACCGAAGTCGGCGGTGACCGAGACGCCCGGGATCTGCTCGATCAGGCCTTCGAAGTCGGCGATGCCCTTGCGCTGCACCGTCTCGGCGGAGAGCACGGCAACGGACGCCGCGACGTCGAGCAGCTTCTGCTCGCGTTTCTGCGCCGTGACCACGACCTCGGCGAGAGGCTCGGCGTCGTCGGCCGCAACGGTGATCGCGGGCGTGGCAGCAAGCAGGGCGGAAGCGGATAGAATCTTCAGGGTGTCAGACATGTGCGGGCCCATCGTGAAAATGGACCCCAGTCTATTTTTGGGGTGTATCAGTTTCATGACGCGCAAGCAGCAACACGATGTTGGGCGGGCACTACCGGCGGGCAAGCGGGCCCGCACCCGCCGCCGGATCTTCGACGCCGCGATGCGCCTGTTCGAGGAGCGCGGTTACCGGGAGACGACCGTCGCCGACATCTGCACCGCCGCGGACGTCGCGCGCGCTACGTTTTTCCTGCACTTCCCGCTGAAATCGGCATTGGTACTGGAGCTGAGCCGGGCCATGGCAGCCGAGTGGCTCGAGCACCGTCGCGGACTGCAGGAGGCGTCACCCTCGGAGACGCTGAGGCAGTTGCTGGAATTCATCATTCACCGGGAAGTCTCCGCAGAGGTGGCGTCGCCGCTGCTCGACGAGTTCCGTCAGGATCTCGGCGAGGACCATGCCCTGCTGACCGCCCGGGGCACGATGCTCGGCGAGGTCGTGCGGCTGGTCGCGGCCGCCCAGCGCAAACGGGAGCTGACCCGCGACATACCGGCGCGTGAACTGGGCCTGCATTTCCACCGGATCACATCGGCGTACGTCCTCGTCGCCAGGGGCTCGCGCAAGCAGCGGGCCGCGCGGGCTTGGCGCCTGTTCGCGCACGGCGCCGCGAACCCGGGTCGCTAGGGCGCGTTGCCGCCCCGGGCCACCGTCGGGACTACTCCGTCATCCGCCACAGCTCGCGCGCGCCCCAGGCGAGCGCGGCCACGACCAGCGCGCAGCCGAGCAACCAGACCGCGATGCCGATGGCCGGCGAGTTGTCGACCTGGCCGAGCGTGCCGAGCAGGTACATCCAGTCGTGGCCATCGCGGTCGGCGCCGGTGCCGCCGCCGAGCAGCGGCAGCTGCGGGTCGCGCGCGTCGTAGACGTAGGGCGCGACGTCGAGCACGGAGACGCCGAACAGCCACGCGGCGATCGACGCACCGAAGGCGTCGCCCTTCTGCACGTACAGCGCCCAGCACATCACGGCCGGCATGACCAGCTGCAGTGCCGTGCCGCCGAAGACGTAGAGCCACTGCCCGAAGGGCATGAACAGCACGTGGCCCGCCTCGTGGAAGATCAGCAGCGGCAGGTGCAGGAACGAGTTGAACGTGCCGCCGATGCGGGGATCCATCGCCATCAGCTGCACGCCCCAGGCCGCGAAGCACAGCCACAGCCAGGCCTGCCAGCGCCGCGCGAGCGACGCGAGGCGCTCGGCGGGCGGCGCGACCACCTGCATCTCCAGCGGGATGACGCGGGGTGGGTCGTTGTCCCCGGGGCTCAGCGCAACGGCCGTTCCGGGTTCCGCGAGGCCGAGTGCCGCGGCCACCTTCGCGAGAATCACGCCACAGCCCGGGCAGGCCGCAGGCAGGGCCTGGTCGGCGGGCAGCGGGCGGTGGTCGCAGCGGGGGCAGCTCTCGAACATGCCCCGGATGTTATTCGGGCGCGTCGCCCCCGACCGTGCGCGGCGTCTCGGCAAGCAGCGGCGCCGTGCCGGCGTCGTCACCGGCCAGCAGCCCCGCGCGCGCGTAGACCTGCAGCTTCTCGCGGGTGTCGGCGATGTCCATGTTGCGCATCGTCAGCTGGCCGATGCGGTCCTGCGGCGTGAACATGCCCTCGCCCTTCTCCATCGTCAGGCGCTCGGGGTGGTACGTGAGGTGCGGACCCGACGTTGCGACGATGGACCAGTCGTTGCCGCGCCGCAGCTCGAGCGTGACCTCGCCGGTGACGGCGCGCGCGACCCAGCGCTGCGCGCTCTCGCGCAGCATCAGGCACTGCGGATCGTACCAGCGCCCCTGATAGAGCAGCCGGCCGATGCGCCGGCCGTTCGCGCGGTACTGTTCGATCGTGTCCTCGTTGTGGATCGCGGTGACCAGGCGTTCGTAGGCGATGTGCAGCAGCGCCATGCCGGGCGCCTCATAGATGCCGCGGCTCTTGGCCTCGATGATGCGGTTCTCGATCTGGTCGCTCATGCCGAGGCCGTGGCGCCCGCCGATCCGGTTCGCCTCCTCGAACAGCGCGAGCTCGTCGGCGAAGCCGGCGCCGTTGAGCGCGACCGGGCGGCCCTCTTCCCAGCGCACGCTGACGGTCTCGCGCGCGACCGCGACGTCGTCGCGCCAGAACGCCACGCCCATGATCGGGTTGACGATGTCGATGCCCTTGTCGAGGAACTCGAGGTCCTTGGCCTCGTGCGTGGCGCCGAGCAGGTTCGAGTCGGTGGAGTAGGCCTTCTCGACGCCGAGCCGGTAGTCGAGGCCGGCCGCGCGCAGGTACTCCGACATCTCGCGCCGCCCGCCGAGCTCGGCGATGAACTGTGCATCGAGCCAGGGCTTGTAGATGCGCAGCGCGGGGTTCGCGAGCAGCCCGTAGCGGTAGAAGCGCTCGATGTCGTTACCCTTGTGCGTGCTGCCGTCGCCCCAGATGTCGACGCCGTCCTCGCGCATCGCGCGC
>JBIIDW010000236.1:0-4566 GCA_044238215.1 Steroidobacteraceae bacterium | reverse complement strand
CTCGCGGCGAAGCGGCCCTCGTCGATCCGCCCGGCCACCAGGTCGTCGCGCGCCTGCACGGCGAGCAGGTTCGCCGTGTCGACCAGCGTGTCTTCCATCGCCTGGCGCACCCCGGGCTTGACCTCCTGCAGGAACACGCGCGCCAGCAGCAGGCCCGCCAGCGCAACGATCAGGAAGTAGCCGAGCAGGATGCGAAGGGCGATCCGCATGCGGCGAGCCCTCCGTTCAGCCGCCGGGGCGCACGCCGCCCGCGTCGATGGAGTAGCCGAGCCCGCGGTGCGTCCGGATGGGGTCGTGGTCCCCTTCGCCTGCGGCGCGCAGCTTCGCGCGCAGCGTCTTGACGTGGGTGTCGACCGTGCGGTCGCTGCTGTCGGGCGCATCCGCCCATACGCGGTCCATCAGCTGGGCGCGCGACAGCACGGCACCGGGCCGCGCGAGCAGCGCCTCGAGCACGCCCAGTTCGTAGCGCGTCAGCTCGAGCAGCTGGCCGCGGTAGCGGATCCGGCGGCCCTCGCCGTCGAGCTCGAACGCGCCGACCGGCCGCCAGCGCGGCTCGGGCGGCGGGTCCTGCGCCGTGGGGCTGCCGCGGCGCAGGCGGGCGCGCACGCGGGCCACGAGCTCGCGCATCGAGAACGGCTTGACGACGTAGTCGTCGGCGCCGAGCTCGAGGCCGAGCACGCGATCGATCTCGGTCTCGCGTGCCGTCAGGAAGATCACCGGGACGCTGCTCTCGCCGCGCAGCGCGCGGCAGACGTCGAAGCCGCTGGTGTCGGGCAGCCCGACGTCGAGCAGCACGAGGTCGATCGCGCCGGCACGAACCCGTGGCAGGACCGCGCCGCCGAGCAGCACGTGCTCGACGGCGAGGCCCTCCGCGCGCAGCGCATAGCCGACCGCCTCGGCGATCGCCGGCTCATCCTCGGCGATCAGGATCGTGGGCACTCAGCCCAGCAGGTCCTTGACGCCGTCGCGCTCCTCGAGGAGCTCGCGATACGTCGCGTCCATGCGCTGCCGGCTGAACTCGTCGATGGCCAGGCCCTGCACGATCTCGTACTGGCCGCCGCGACAGACCACCGGGTAGGAGTAGATCACGCCCTCGGGAATGCCGTAGCTGCCGTCGGAGGGAATGCCCATCGACAGCCAGTTGCCCTGCGGAGAGCCGTGGAACCAGTCGCGGACGTGGTCGATCGCGGCCGAGGCCGCCGAGGCCGCCGACGAGGCGCCGCGGGCCTTGATGATCGCCGCGCCGCGCTGCTGCACGGTCGGGATGAAGTCCTTCTCGATCCACGCGGCGTCGACCAGCGACTTCGCCGGCGCGCCCTTGACGAGGGCGTGGTTGATGTCCGGGTACTGGGTGGCCGAGTGGTTGCCCCAGATGATCATCTTCTGGATGTCGTTGACGTGGCTGCCGGTCTTCTCGGCGAGCTGCGACAGCGCGCGGTTGTGGTCGAGCCGCGTCATCGCGGTGAAGCACTGCGGCTTCAGCGAGGGCGCATTCTTCATCGCGATCAGCGAGTTCGTGTTCGCCGGGTTGCCGACCACGAGCACGCGCACGTCGCGGCTCGCCACGTCGTTCAGCGCCTTGCCCTGCGCCGAGAAGATCTGCGCGTTCGCCAGCAGCAGGTCCTTGCGTTCCATGCCCGGGCCGCGCGGCCGCGCGCCGACCAGCAGGGCGGCGTGGCAATCCTTGAACGCCACGCGGGCGTCGTCCGTCGCGACCACCTTGTTCAGCGTCGGGAAGGCGCAGTCGTTCAGCTCCATCACCACGCCCTGCAGCGTCGGCAGCGCCGGCGTGATCTCGAGCAGGTGCAGGTTGACGGGCTGGTCGGGTCCGAGCAGCGCGCCGGAGGCGACACGGAAGGCGAGGGCGTAGCCGATCTGGCCGGCCGCGCCGGTGATGGCAACGTTCAAGGGCTGTTTCATCTGGTACTCCGCGGAAAAAGGCGGGCAATTCTAGTCCATCGCCCGCGCCCGGCGGGTCGATGCCGCAGCGGGGCTTGACACTGAGATAGTGTTGTAGTTAAATACAACACCATGTACCCCGGCACCAGCCGGCCTTCTTCGAACCGGAGACCCCACATGAACCCGCCCACTCCCGTCTCTCCCGATACCCTCGGCCTCGCCTCCCGCTTTGCCGCGGTGCTGACAGCCGCCGCCATCGCCGTGGCGCTCACCTCCCTGCTCGGCTGGAGTTTCGTGGACTCGACCCGGATCGCGCGCTGGATCGAGCCCGCCGCGGTCGGCCAGACCCTGCCTGCTAGAGTAGTGCTGTAGGCCGCTGCAACAGCCACCCAGGCACGAACCGGAGCGCGAGACATGGAACCACAGTGGGACGACGGGGCGCCGATCTACCGGCAGCTGCGCGACCGGGTGGTCGCCATGATCCTCGAAGGGGTGCTGAAGGAGGGCGACCCGCTGCCCTCCGTGCGCAACGTGGCGGCCGAGTTCCGCCTGAACCCGCTCACCGTGCTGAAGGGCTACCAGCAGCTCGTCGATGAGCAGCTCGTCGAGAAGCGCCGCGGCCGCGGGATGTACGTCAACGAGGGTGCCCGCGCGGCGCTGCTCAAGGACGAGCGCCAGCGCTTCCTCGACGACGAGTGGCCGAAGACCTGCGCGACGATCCGGCGGCTCGGGCTCGGCGTCGAGGAGCTGCTGCGCAGCGCCGTCAAAGGAGAATCCGATGACCCTTCCCGTGATTGAGGCCCGCGGCCTCGTCAAGACCTACCCCGGCGGCCAGCGCGCGCTCGACGGTGCCGGCTTCACCGTGCAGCCCGGCCGCATCGTCGGCCTCGTCGGCCCCAACGGCGCCGGCAAGACCACGCTGCTGAAGGCGATCCTCGGCCTCACCCAGGTCGAGGGCGAGCTGCGCGTGCTCGGCCGCGACCCGCGTCTCGAGCGCGACCGGCTGATGCAGGACGTCTGCTTCATAGCCGACGTCGCCGTGCTGCCCAAGTGGCTGCGCGTCGGCGACGCCCTGCGCTACGTCGAGGGCGTGCACCCGCGCTTCTCGCGCCAGCGGGCCGAGGAATTCCTCGGCCGCACCGACATCCGCCTGCGCAGCCGGGTGCGCGAGCTCTCGAAGGGCATGGTCACCCAGCTGCACCTTGCGCTGATACTCGCGATCGACGCGCGCCTGCTGGTGCTCGACGAGCCGACGCTCGGCCTCGACCTGCTGTACCGCCGCGCGTTCTACGACACCCTGCTGAACGACTACTTCGACCACGAGCGCACGATCCTCGTCACGACCCACCAGGTCGAGGAGGTCGAGAATCTCTTCACCGACGTGCTGTTCATCCGCCGCGGCCAGATCGTGCTCGACGCCGAGGTGGAGTCGCTGGCCGCGCGGTTCGCGCAGGTGATGGTCGCGCCCGACCGCGCCGACGCCGCCCGCGCGCTCAATCCCTTCCACGAGCGCGAGGTGTTCGGCCGGCGCGTCATGACCTTCGAGGGCCGCAGCCGCGACGAGCTCGCCGCGCTCGGCGAGGTCCGCACGCCGTCCATCGCCGACCTGTTCGTCGCCCGCATGCAGGAGAGCCGCCCATGAACGCCCGCAGCTTCGCCATGCTCGTCCGCCGCGAGTTCTGGGAACACCGCGGCCTGCTCTGGGCACCCGTGGTCACGGCCGTGCTGCTGGTGGTGCTCACCCTGCTCGGCAACGCAGGCACGGGCGGCGTGTCGATCCAGGTCGACGGCGAGGGCGCCGGCTTCATGCGCGAGATCTCGGGCGACTCGCAGCTCAAGTTCTTCGGCGTGTTCATCGGCGGCATGCTCGTGCCGCAGATCCTGGTGGCGCTGATCGTGCTGGTGTTCTACCTGCTCGACTGCCTCTACACCGAGCGCCGCGACCGCAGCATCCTGTTCTGGAAGTCGCTGCCGGTCGCCGACTCCTCCACCGTGCTCGCCAAGGTGTGCGTCGCGCTGGTGGCGGTGCCGCTGCTCGTCTACGCGCTCTCGCTGGTCGTCAGCGTGCTCAGCTTCGCCGCGGTGGCCCTCAAGGTCGCCGGCACGCCGTACGCCGCGCTCGGCACCTGGCACACCGGCGCTTGGCTGGCCATCCAGGGCACGCTGCTGGTCAACATGCTCGTGGCATCGCTGTGGTACGCGCCGGTCGCCGCCTTCCTGCTGCTGGTGTCGGCGTGGGCGCCCCGCGCCGTGACGCTGTGGGCGATCCTGCCGCCGCTGCTGCTCGTGATCGGCGAGCGCGTCGCGCTCGGCACGCGCCACGTGTCGGAGTTCATCGGCGATCGCCTGTGGGGCTACTTCCAGGCGATGGGCATGGCCGGTTCGCAGTCGCGGCCGGCGGGCGCCACCGGCGCCGAGGTCATCGCCGACCTTTACGGCCGCATCGATGTCTCGCCGCTGCTGGCGAGCGCGGACCTGTGGCTCGGCGTCGCCGCCGCGGCGGCGATGATCTGGGGCGCGATCCGCCTGCGCCGCTGGCGCGACGACGGCTAGCGATAACCGGGGCGCGCGGCCGCGGCGCGCAGTGTCGACCTTGTCGTTGGAGCCCGAGATGTCCTCGGCGGGCGTGCCCTGCAGCCGGCGGTCGTGCTGCGCTATATGGGCAGC
>JBIIDW010000235.1:0-4584 GCA_044238215.1 Steroidobacteraceae bacterium | reverse complement strand
AGCTCTACGGCAACCAGAACCGCAGCCTGCGCCTCACGGTCGGCCGAGACGGGCGCATCAACTTCCCCGAGCTCGGACCCATCCAGGTCGGCGGCCAGCGCTTCGAGGCCGTGCGCGCCAGCCTCGAGTCGCGGGTGCAGAGCCAGATGATCGGCGTCCGGGCCAGCGTGTCGATGGGCGAGACGCGCTCGATCCGCGTGTTCGTGCTCGGCGAGGCGCGGCGTCCCGGCTCGTACACGATCAGCGGCCTCGGCACGATGACGACGGCCCTGTTCGCCTCCGGGGGCGTCAAGGACATCGGCTCGCTGCGCGACATCCAGCTGAAGCGCCAGGGCGCCATCGTGCGTCGCATGGACCTCTACGACCTGCTGCTGCGCGGCGACACCAGCAACGATGCCAAGCTGCAGGCGGGCGACGTGATTTTCATCCCGCCCGTCGGCGCGACCGTCTCGGTGGACGGCGAGGTGCGGCGGCCGGCGATCTACGAGGTTCGTGGCAACCAGTCGGTGGCCGACGTGCTGCAGCTGTCGGGAGGGCTCACGCCCGAGGCGGACGCCCAGCGGATCACGCTGTCGCGCGTCGACGAACAGCAGCGCCGGCTCGTGCTCGACGTCAACGCCGCCACGCCCGAGGGGCGCGCGCAGATGCTGCGCAACGGCGACGTGATCCGCGTCTCGCGGGTCCGTCCGCAGGTCGATTCCGGCGTCCTCCTGCAGGGTCACGTGCACCGGCCGGGGCTGGTCGCGTGGCGCGACGGTCTGCGCGTGTCGGACGTGGTGCCGTCGGTCGACGACCTGAAGCCGAATGCCGATCTGGGCTACCTGCTGATCCGGCGCGAGGTTCCGCCGGACCGCCGCGTCGTGGCGCTGTCGGCCGACCTTTCGCGTGCGCTGCGCGATCGCGGCGGCGATGCGGACCTACGGCTGTGGCCGCGCGACCAGATCACCGTGTTCGACCTGGAGTCGGGCCGGGAGCGCGAGATCCAGCGGCTCATGGACGACATCCGGCTGCAGGCGCGCCTCGACCGGCCGACGCAGATCGTGCGGGTCGGCGGCCGCGTGCGCGTTGCCGGCGAGTACCCGCTCGAACCGAACATGACGGTCAGCGACCTGATCCGCGCCGGCGGCAACCTGACCGACGCGGCCTACGGCGGCACGGCCGAGCTGACGCGCTACGAGGTGGTCGGCGGCGAGGCGCGCCGGACCGAGCTGATCACCATCGACCTGGGCAAGGTGCTGATGGGTGACACGACCGCCGACGTCCCGCTGAAGCCCTTCGATTTCCTGAACATCAAGGAGATTCCGGAGTGGGCCGAGCAGGAGCAGGTCACTCTGCTCGGCGAGGTCAAGTTCCCGGGCACCTATCCGATCAAGCGTGGCGAGACGCTGGCCTCGGTGCTGCAGCGGGCGGGCGGCTTCAGCGAACTGGCGTTCCCCGAGGGCAGCGTCTTCACGCGGCGCGACCTGAAGGAGCGCGAGCAGCAGCAGCTCGACCAGCTCGCCGCGCGCCTGCAGAACGATCTGGCGACCATGGCGCTGCAGGCCGCGGCGGCCAACCAGTCGGGCGCCGCGCAGGCGGCCTCCGTCGGCCAGTCGCTGCTGTCGCAGCTGAAGTCGTCCAAGGCCGTGGGGCGCCTCGTCATAGACGTGGAGAAGGCGGTGGCCGGGGCGCCCGGCAGCGCCGGCGACATCGTGCTGCAGGACGGCGACCTGCTGATGATCCCGAAGAAGAGCCAGGAGGTGACCGTGATCGGCGAGATCCAGAACGCCACCTCGCACTTCTACCGCAAGGGCCTGAGTCGCGACGACTACATCTCGCTGTCGGGCGGGACGACGCGCAAGGCGGACGACGACCGGATCTACATCGTGCGCGCCGACGGCAGCGTCGTGTCCGCCGAGCGCGGCCGCTGGTTCTCGCGCAACGGGCAGGCCTCGGTCAAGCCGGGCGACACGATCGTCGTGCCGATGGACACCGAGCGCCTGCCGACACTGCCGCTGTGGCAGGCGGTGACCGGTATCCTCTACAACCTGGCCATCGCGGCGGCCGCGATCAACTCGTTCTGAACATGAACCTGCGCGAATTCGTCCTCGGCCTGCGGCGCGATGCACTTCCCTTCGCCGGCATCGTCGTGCTCGTGGTGGCGGCCTCGGTCGTGCTGGCGTTGGTGTCCCGTCCCGTCTACCGCTCCGAGGCTGCGGTCGTCGCCGTGCCGGAAGACGGCATGGCCTCGGGCCTGTCCGGTCTTGCGGGGCAGTTCGGCGGCCTCGCGTCGCTCGCCGGCCTGTCGTTGCCGAAGGGCGGGAACTGGGAGCAGGCCGTGGCGACGCTGCGCTCGCGTCACCTCGTCGAGCGCCTGATCACCGGTCGCAACCTGCTGCCGCAGCTGTTCCCGAAGAAGTGGGACGCCGCAGCCGGTCGCTGGCGCGATGACGGCACCAAGCCCCCCACGCTGGGCGACGCCGTGTACCTGTTCCGGCAGCGCGTGCTGCAGGTCCGCGAGGACCCGAAGACGGGCATGGTCACGGTCCGGGTCGACTGGTACGACCCGGTTCTGGCGGCGGCCTGGGCCAACGGGCTCATTGCGCTGGCCGACGCGGAACTGCGCCGCGAGGCCGTCGAGGGCTCGACGCGTGCGCTGCAGGCCCTGCAGGCGGAGCTCGCGCGCGCTGAGCAGGTCGAGCTTCGCTCGGCGATTTCGCGGCTGATGGAGGCCCAGGTGAAGGCCAAGATGCTGGCGACGATCCGCGACGAGTACGCCTTCCACGTGATCGATCCCGCCGTGCCTTCCGACCTCGACAAGCGCGTGCAGCCGACCCGCACGGTCATGGTCGTCGCGGGTGGCGTGCTGGGCGTGATCCTCGGCCTGATCTTCGTGCTGCTGCGGGTGGAGTGGCGGCGGTCGCCATCGCCGGCGGCTTAGCCGATAATCGCGCGGTCGCCCCCATCCGGAGGGTCGCGAGGCCCGCCGAGGCAGGGGGGTCGCGCAGCCGCCGTGCCCACCCAACGCCTCCTCACCTCCGCGCTGCTCGTGGCCGTCCTGACACTCGTCGCCAAGGTGGCGGGCGCACTCAAGGAACTGGTCGTCGCCTACGGCTTCGGCACCGCATCCGAGCTGGGTGCGTTCATCTTCGCGGCGATGTTCCCCGCGTTCCTGATCAACGTGATCTCCGGGGCGCTGCAGGTCGCGTTCGTGCCCCGCTACCTCGCGGTCAAGGCGGGTTCGGGGTCCCCGGAGGCCGCGGCGCTGGCCGCCCGGTTCTCGATGCTGACGCTCATGCTGATGGCGCTCGTGGTGCTGGTGGTGGCACCCGTCTGCTACCTGCTGCTGGGCCGCGTCGCGTCCGGGTTCGACGAGGAGACGCTGGCGCTGTGCCGCCTGCTGATGCTGCTGCTGATGCCGACCGCGATCGTCAGCGGGGTCGCGGCGCTGTGGACCAGCCTGCTCAACGCCGAGAGCCACTTCCGCTTCACCGCACTGGTGCCCCTGGTGACCCCGAGCTGCATCGTACTTGCACTCGCCGCGTCCAGTCGGCCGTGGGCGGTCGAGACGCTGGTGCTGGGCACGGCCGCCGGCGCGCTGATCGAGGCGCTGCTGCTCGGCCGCCGGGTCCGGGCGCTGGGCTTCCGTCCGTTCGGCCGGCCAAGCCTCGCCGACGAGGCGGACCGCCGGATCCTCGGGCAGTTCCTGCCTGCCGCTGCCGCCAACGTGCTGATGGCCGGCAGCATGCTCGTCGAGCAGTCGTTCGCCGCCACCGTGTCCGCCGGGGACGTGGCCGCCTACGCCTTCGGCACGCGCCTGACCGTGGTGGTGGCCACCGTGCTGGTCACCACGCTGTCGACCGTGCTGCTGCCGCACTTCTCGAGGCTCACCGCGGCATCCGGGGTGGCCGGGCTGCGCGGCGCGCTGGCCCCGGTGGTGCTCGGCACGCTGGCGGCCTCGGTGCCGGCTGCGGGCGTGTTCTGGCTGGCGTCGGGTGCGATCACGACGCTGGTCTTCCAGCGCGGCAGCTTCGACGCCGCGGACGCGGCGCTGGTGTCCAGCATCCAGGCCGTTCACGGGCTCTACATTCCGGTGTTCGCGCTCGGTATGGTGGCGGTCAGGCTGGTCAACGCCATGTCCGCCTCGCGGGTGCTGATGATCGGGTCGGCGCTCAACCTGGTCGCCAGCGTGGCGCTGAACGCCGCGCTGGTGCCGCGCGTCGGGGTAGTGGGCATCGCCTGGGCCAACGTTGGCATGTACGTCGTGTCCGCGACGTTCCTGTGGGCTTTCGTCCTGCGCGCCATGCGCGCCGGGCGGCAAATCGATCGAGAGGGATCATCGAAATGACGGATTCAGCGGGTCACGCCTCCCACGAAGCCGAGGTGCGCAGCGGCCAGCGTTTCGAGTTTGGCCAGAACTGGACGAATTTCCTCGAGCGACTCGACGAGTCGCGCATCGGCGAGGCGGTCGCCAGCCTGCGCAGGATGCTGGGCGTGGAGACGCTCGAGGGGCTGTCGTTCCTCGACATCGGCAGCGGCAGCGGACTGTTCTCGCTGGCGGCGCGCCGCCTCGGCGCGCGCGTGCACTCGGTCGACTACGATCCG
>JBIIDW010000234.1:0-4596 GCA_044238215.1 Steroidobacteraceae bacterium | reverse complement strand
TGGCCGCGCTCGAACGGCGGCTCGGCATCACCGGCGCGACGCTGTTCGCGCCGGCCGACGACGGTGCGGGGCCGGGCGCGCTCGAGGTCCGCTCGTTCGCAGTCTCGGCGGGCGTGCCGGAAGATCCCGTCTGCGGCAGCGGCAACGGCAGCGTCGCCGCGTTCCAGCTCGCGCGCGGCCTGCTGCCGCGCGCGGCGGGACGCTACCAGGCGAGGCAAGGCCGCTGCGTGGGCCGCGACGGGCGGATCGAGGTCCGCATCGACGACGCCGGCGACGTGTGGATCGGTGGCGCCTGCGTGACGGTCGCCCATGGCCGGCTGGAAACCTGAAACGACACCGCAGCGTGCCGGTGTGGCCCGGCAGGCCATGGCAACGCTCGCGGCATTCGCGGCGTTTGCAGCATTCGCAGGCCGCGCGGCGGGCGCGACGCCGGACGCGCCTCGCGACGCGGGCTGGCGCGTAGTCAGCGCGCTCGCGCAGGAATTCGCTGCCGAAGGGCGCACGCCGGGCCCGCGGTGGACGCCGGCCGAGACGCTGTTCGGCGAACCGCCGATGCACCACGCGTCGTTCCAGGCCATGGAGCCGGAGATCCTGCTCGAGACGCACTACGACGATCTCGCGCGCACGCACCTGCTGCGCCACGAACTGAACATGCGCGCCGCGCTCGATCGCCTGCGACAAACGGAGCCGGCGCATCCGGCGATCCCTGGGCGACGCAGCATCCCGCCATTCCCGGACGGCGCCACGGTGCTGCTGGCGGCCTGGTGGCCCGTCACACGCAGGCACGACACGCCGCTGCCGGTGTGGGACCCGCAGGACAATCCGCCGCGCGCCGGCGGCAACCACTACCTCACGTGGCCGCGAGTGCTCGCGGTCGGCGGCGCCGCCGCGACAGGCGGCGTGAGCACGGGCTCCGGCACGGCGGTACTCGACTTCGCAGGCCGGCGGATCGTCGGCGCGACGCGGATCGACCCGTCGCGCTTCGTGCAGCGCGAAGTGGATGCCGCACTGGCACGCCGCTCGCTCGACGACCCGCGCCTGCGCAAGGCTGCGGCGCTCGCGCTCGGCCGGCCGCTCGAGGCGGGCGACCGGCTGCTGCTGGTCGCGCTGCACTTTGCGCGCAAGCGCGGCGATTCCTGGCAATGGGGCACGCTGTGGTGGCACGACCGGCCGGACGACGGCCCATTCGCAGCCGGCCGCCCGCCAGCGCTGCAAGGCGCCTGGCGGAACTACCTGCTCGACGTGCCCGATGGACCTGCGCAGCGGCCCAGGCCGGTGTTCAATCCCTGGCTGGAGGCGCGCTTCCCCGACGGCGGCGCGGGCCCGGGCGTCGGCAGCGACTGCGCGAGTTGCCACCGCCGCGCGAGCTATCCCGATCCCGGCTTCCTGCCGGTCACACGGGGCCCGCCCGACACGCAGGCAGACCCCGCGTACGCGCCAGGCCAGCTGCGCACCGACTTCGTCTGGAGCATTCCGCGGCGGGCCGGCCCCCGCTAGTCGGCGAGCCGGAAGCGCGTCAGAAGCAGCGACCCCGCGACGTTGCATGCGGCCGGGATCACCGCTGCGAGCAGGAAGATCGCCATGATCGCCGAGTCCGGCTGTGCCGGCGGCAGCGCACCGCCCGCCGCGCTGATGAAACCCGAGGCCTCGAGCAGCAGGCCGCCGACCAGCGGACCGAGCGCGGCCGTGCCCTTCTCGACGATGTTGTAGACGGCGGCCATCGTGCCCTCGAGCGCCTCGCCCGTGGTGCGCGTGTGATGAGCCATGATGTCCGGCAGCAGCGAGAAGCCCATCACCAGCAGGCCCGCCGACCCGATGCCGATCAGCAGCAGCCGCAGATCGGTGAGCCAGCCCGGCTCGCCGCCCGCGGCAATCAGCCAGCTCAGCGAGATCAGCCCGTAGGCGTAGCCTGCCGCCATGTACACGGCGCGCTTCCCCCAGCGGCGACCGGCCCACGACCACAGCGGGAGCGACAGCAGCGTGCCGGCCATCTGCAGCACGCCGAAGCGCATGAGGAAGGCCTCATCCTGCGCGAGCACGTAGCGGGCGAGGTAGAGCAGCGACGCCGACACCGCGGCCGTGGCGCCGAGCTGCAGCAGCTTGACGCCGATGAAGATCACGAAAGGCCGGCTGCGCATCACCCGCCGCAGCAGCGACAGCGAGCTGCCCTGCACGGCCGGCGCCGCCGACACCACCGGCGTGCGCCAGACCACCCAGGCGGCGAGCCACATCGCCGCGAGGATCACCAGCGCGTGCACCGCGCCCATGCCGACATACCCCGGCCGACCGCCGCCGAAGGCCTTGATCAACACGGCGCCGAGCACGGCGACGTTGAGGCCCGCGAGCGTCACGAACACCACGCGGTAGCTCATCATCGTGGTGCGCTGCTCGGGCACTGCAGTGACCTCGGCCGGCACGGCCAGATAGGGCACGACGAACAGGCTGTAGCCCGTGGCGTAGAGCACGAGCGCGACCAGCACCCACGCCTCGAGCGCCGGGCTGCCGAGGTGCGCCGGCGCCGCGAACAGCATCGCGTAGGCGGCCGCCGCCAGCGGCCCGGCCGCAAACAGGAACGGCGCGCGCCGACCCCAGCGCGAGCGGACGCGGTCGCTCCACTGGCCGATCGCCAGCGCCGCGCCGATGTCCCACAGCCGCGAGACGAAGATCAGCGTGCCGGCCGTGGCCGGCGCGATGCCGAGGTACTCCGTCAGGTAGAAGAGCACGAGCAGGCTCATCGCGCCCAGCATCGTGCTCGACCCGAGCGTGCCGCCGGCCCAGCCCAGCGACACGGCGCGCGACACGCCCGTCACGCGCGCAATCAGCCGGCCGCGGCGAAGGCAGGCGCCACGGACCTGTCGCGGAAATACTCGACCGAGTACATCGGCAGGTCGGTGCGGCGCATGACGTAGTGACCGCCGAGCTGGCCGAGCTGGATGCGCAGGTCGTCGTCCATGTAGGCCACGTGCGACCAGAGCTTGGGCCTCGGCGTCAGCTCGTGCGCGAGCTGGGACACGTCCTCGAAGCCGATCGCCGCGGCGTACTCTGCGTCGGACATGCCGGCATCGACCGGCACGATACGGAAACCGCTGAAGTCAACGAAGAAGCGGTCGAGGTTCTCCTCGCGGCGGCGGAAAGCGGCGAGCGAGAAGTGGTGCGACGGCACCTTGCGCTCGCCGATCAGCATCTGCGCCACGAAGTTGTAGGCACCGGTCTGCGGGTCGATCTCCAGACCGTTGCCGAGGAACTGCGCCGGCACGTCGGGCATCCGCCCCATCGAGAAGGTCCGCAGCGACGCCGTGACGCCGACCCCCTGGTTGGTCGCGTCGTTGCCGCCGACCAGCCGCCCCATGTTGTGATAGACGGCGATCCAGTGGCCGCGGTAGATCTCCGGGTGGTCGATCGCGTTGGGGTACTTCGTCAGCGGCGCGAGCTCGTCGATCAGCGCGTCGATGCGCTTCGACTCGGGTGTGCCCGAGGCAAAGCCTTCCTTGTGGGTCTCGATGATGTCGAGCAGCTCGCTGCGCAGCGCGAGGCGCCGGGCGTCCGGGTTCACCATGTGCGTCGTCTCCCTCGTGATCAGAGCTCGAGAATTCCCTCGATGCCCTCGAGCAGCGCCCGGCCTGGGCCGGCGTTGAGCTCGCGGAATCGCGGGGGAATGTCCTGCAGGTCGGCGGCCACGCGACCGAAGCCGCGCGTGACCGTGACACCCGGCCGCGTGCCCATGGCCATCCACGGGCGCCAGCCGAGCACGTTGAACTTCTGGACGCCGGCGCCGGCGCAGGTGCGCGAGCGGTCGGCGAGCGCGCGGCTGCTCACGTGGAACGTGAAGGCCTCGTGGAAGCCGAAGTCCGGGACGCCCGGCGCGGGCGAGGGCATGACGCTGTCGAGCCGCTCGGTGATCCAGAGGTCGTCGCCGGATTGACCCTCGACCAGCACGTGGTGATCGAAGCGCAGGTCGAGCCCGGGCATCGGCGGCCGCGTGACATCGAGCGTCGGCAGGTAGGTCAGCCGCGTCGGCCCGAGCGTGGTCTGCGGCACCGGCACCACGTCGCCCGTGAACGGATTGCGCCAGGTCTCCAGGAGCGCGCGGGTCTCGAGATCGGCGAAGTAGACGAACTCGAACAGCACGGCGTCCCAGGCCCCGTCAGGCCGGCGACGGAAGCGCGAGAAGATCTGCGACAGCACCCGGAACAGCGGCGTGGTCGCGGCGTCGATGCGCGCGGACAGCACGCCGTCGGTCCAGCGCAGCGCGATGCCGCCGTCGCTCCGGCCGAGCGTGCGGACCACGGCCGCGAGACGCTGCGCCGGGTCGTCCCAATCGACGCCGCCCGCCGCGCCGGAAACCGGCACGACGGCAGCTGCCGGACGGGCGCCTGCCCAGGCACCCGCCGCGGCCACGAGCGCGCCCAGCGCGCCGCGGCGATCCATCCCCCCCGCCATCCCCACCCCCGGGGCGACGACACCAAGTCCGCCAGTAATACCAGAACGGCGTGAATGCCACGCACCGCGTCGCTGGGCGAACCATGCACGCGGCGCATGAGAACCGGATGCGGCGGCGCAGCGGCTTGCCGCGGAGCCCCACGGACCCTAGGCTCG
>JBIIDW010000439.1:0-3035 GCA_044238215.1 Steroidobacteraceae bacterium | reverse complement strand
CCAGACGCGCGGATGCCGGCGCAGAACGTCCATCAGGAGCTCGTAGTCGCTCCCCCGGTACGTGGCGCCCGAGGGATTCCCCGGTGAGTTGAGGATCAGCCAACGGGTCCGCGGAGTGATCGCCCGCTCGAGGTCCGCTGGCGAAAGCCTGAATCCCCGCGACTCGGCACACGGGACGACGACGGGCATGCCGCCAAGGATCCGGACGATGTCGAGATAGGTGACCCAGTACGGCGCCGGGACGATGACCTCATCACCCGGGTCCAGCGTCGCGACCAGCGCGTTGTAGATGACCTGCTTCGCGCCGCAGCCGACGGAGATCTGGTCCTTGCCGAAACGCAGGCCGTTGTCCCGCAGGAACTTCGCCTGAATTGCTTCCTTCAGCTCGGACGAGCCGTCGAGGGCCGTGTACTTGGTCTGGCCCTCCTGGATCGCGCGGATCGCCGCGGCCTTGATGAATTCCGGCGTATCGAAGTCGGGCTCGCCGGCGCCAAGCACGATGATGTCGCGACCGGCCGCCCGCAGCGCCTCCGCCTTGTTCCCCAACTGCAGGATTTCCGAGACGCCGATGGCGCTGACCAGCGATGAGGCATGAAACGCGGATCCGGCGGCCATGGCTGCGGTAACCAGTTCGAAGACGAAACGAGAAACTAGGATTAACCGGGCAATCGTCGGGGCAAAGCGATAATGCCGAATGACTCGATGCCACCGGGACAGAAAGCCGAGCGCGGTGAGCCCATATCCGACCGGACGGGCAGCAGCCGAACATTTGCTGGCGATCCGCCCTGACGCCGGCTTGCACAGCCGGGGCCTAGTCGCCCCCGGCCCTCTCGAAGCGGATGCTCGCCGGATACTTGCCGTAGTCGTTGCTGCGCAGCCCGTTGCGCGTGGAGCCGACGTAGAGCGGCCGGCCCTCGTCGCGCACGACGGTGACCGTCCCGCCGCTGGCAGCTATCACGCCAGCGTGGCGTGCGGCGCGGCAGAGGCCGGAGTCGTCGGTGTAGACGTCGGTGCCCCACAACGCGCCCTCGCCGGTTGCCTGCGCGCTGCAGGTGCAGGTGAAGGGCGTGGGCAGCTCGCGGTTCACGTTCAGGCGGGCGGGGCAGGGCTCCGGGCCCGGCGTCGGGGTCGGCGCGCCGTCGAAGCGGATGCTGGCGGGATACTTGCCGTAGTCGTTGCTGCGCAGCCCGTTGCGCGTGGAGCCGACGTAGAGCGGCCGGCCCTCGGTGCGCATGACGGTGACCGTCCCGCCGCTGGCGGCGATCACGCCAGCGTGGCGTGCGGCGCGGCAGAGGCCGGAGTCGTCGGTGTAGACGTCGGTGCCCCACAACGCGCCCTCGCCGGTCGCCTGCGCGCTGCAGGTGCAGGTGAAGGGCGTGGGCAGCTCGCGGTTCACGTTCAGGCGGGCGGGGCAGGGCCCGACGGGGCCTTCGGCGGTGGCTGCCATCGCGGTCGTCGCGGCGGTCGGTGCGGTCAGCGCGGTCGTCGCGTGTGCCGGCGCCGGTCGCTCGCCTGCCGGCCGCGTCCCGTCGCGAAGGAACCAGGCGCCGAGCGCCAGCGCCGCACCAGCCACGACGAGTGCAGCCCACCCGGCGCGGCGCCGGGGCGCAGCGGCCGGCGAGGCCGGCGAGGCCGGCGCGGCGGGGCGCGGGGCGGGTGGCGGCGGCGTGCCGGCGGAAGGCTGCCCGGAGGGATGGAGCCCTGCGGTGGCCCGGATCGACTCGACGAGCCGCGCGAGGTACTGCTCGAGCGGCGGCCGCCAGGCGTCGATCCACTGCTCGGAGGACACGAACAGTTCGAGCGACCGGGAGGGTTCGACCTCGCGGATGCGGATGGGGAAGACCGGCTTGCCCTTGCTGACCGCGCGCTCGACCTCGCGCTTCACGAACGGTGACGCATTCGCGCTCTCGGAGAGCACCAGCACGAAGACCGCGCTCGCCTCGATCCCGCCGACGATCTCGGCGGCGTAGTCGCGCCCTGGGGCGACGTCCCGCGGCGCGAGCCAGCAGGACACCCCGGCGCGCTCGAGGTACTCGCAGATGGTGCCTGCTGCCGCAGCGTCCTCGGACGCATGACTGATGAACGCGACCCTGGTCAACGCATCCTCCAGCGGCGTTTTCCCCCGCGCCGGCGATCCTCAGCCCAGTGTGACCGACCCGTACCGGCTGCGCCAAGGCCCGGCCATGAAGGTCCGCATCGAGGCCAGTCCCCCGGGGCGGCGCCGTTGGCCTTTCAGGCGTAGCGCGTCGAGCCCCAGCGCTTCTTGACCTCCGCCACCCGTCGGCGGCTCACCGCGACCTGCTGGCCGTCCCTGAGCAGCACCACCCAGCGTCCGCGAGCCGACTTGACCTGCCTCACGTGACGGTCGGCGATCCACTCGCCGCGCCTGACCTCGAGCCCCTGATCGCCCAGCAGTCCGATGACCCGGTGCATGGGGCCGGGCACCGTGGTCACGCCCTCGGGGCTGAGCAGGTGCACGTACTGCAGGTCGG
Source organism: Steroidobacteraceae bacterium (assembly GCA_044238215.1). GTDB lineage: Bacteria > Pseudomonadota > Gammaproteobacteria > Steroidobacterales > Steroidobacteraceae > UBA964. The sequence continues at coordinate 543 of JBIIDW010000439.1, read as the reverse complement.
CCGTGGCGCGCAGCACTCCGCCGCGCACCGCGACCGGCAACAGGCCGGCATCCACCGGTGCCCCGGACTCGAGGTCGGGGGGTGGCCCGGGCTGGGGCTCGGGGTCAGGTGCGGCGGCGAGCCCGGGTTCGGGCCCGGGTTCGGGCCCGGGATTCGGGTCGTCGCGCGGCTCGGTGGCCGAGAGCCAGGCCGGCAGGCTCGCAATCATGCAGCTGGCGAACACCGGCAGCGCGCTGGCCAGCCACTCGTCGATGACCAGGGCGAGCCAGGACGGCTCCGTCTCGGGCAGCGCGAACAGGAGATCGATCGCCAGCGACCCGGGTACGAACAGCAGCGTCGCGAGCAGGCACGAGGCGATCAGCAGGCCCCGGCTCAGCCGCTCACGGCCCGACACGAGCAGCCACTGGCTGAGCCACCACGAGACGAAGGTCATGGCCGCCGTCGCCAGCCAGAATGCATAACGCAGCGCGGCGCCGTGCCCCGCCACCGGGCCCGCCTGCAGCCAGGCGAGCGTAAGGCCGAAGAGCAGGAAGACCGTTGCCG
>JBIIDW010000488.1:0-2814 GCA_044238215.1 Steroidobacteraceae bacterium | reverse complement strand
ATCATCTCGGGCTCGACCTCGTCGAGCAGCCCGGCCATGCGCAGCGCCCGCAGTCCGCGTGCGGCCAGCGCCAGGTTGATCGAGCGGCCGCGTTCCGCCGGCGCGAGCCGCGGATCCTGCCGGCGCTCGTACACGGTGACGGCGATCCCGCGCCGGGCGAGCAGCACGGCGAGCAGCGCGCCGGCGAGGCCGGCGCCGACGATGCTGGCGCTGCGCGTCGGGCTCATGCACCCAGTCCGCGCAGCGCGCGGCCGAGCGCGTCGGCGAACCGCCACGCGTCCTCGAAGCCGTTGTAGAGCGGCACGAGTGCCACGCGCAGCACGTCCGGCTCCCGGAAATCCAGCACGACGCCTTCCTCCTCGAGGCGCGCCATGACGGCATGGGCCGCCGCGCGGCCGCCGCGCAGCCGCAAGGACAGCTGGCAGCCACGCCGCGAGGGCTCAGCCGGGGTCGCCTGTTCGAGGCCGCGGCCAACCTGCGGCGCCAGCAGGGCCTCGAGGAACGCGGCGAGCTCCACGGACTTGCGGCGCAGCGCGACGATGCCGGCAGCGTCGAACGTCGACAGCGATGCCAGCAGCGGTGCCGTGGACAGGATCGGTGGATTGCTCACGGCCCAGCCCGCAGCACCCGGCGCCGGCACGAAGCCGGGACGCATCGCGAAGCGCGAGGACGGCTCGTGACCCCACCAGCCGGCGAGCCGCAGTGCGCCGCTGCCGGTCGAATGCCGCGGGTGGACGAATGCGCCGCCGATGGCCCCGGGCCCCGCGTTGAGGTACTTGTAGCTGCACCACACGGCGAAATCCGCGCCGTCGCGCTCGAGGGAAAGCGGCAGGTTGCCAATGGCGTGCGCGTGGTCGAAGCCGCACAGCGCACCGACGGCGTGTGCCGCGCGCGCGATCCGCGCGCAGTCGAAGGCCTGTCCGGAGAGGTACTGCACACCCGGCCAGAGGACGAGGGCCAGCCGGTCCCCGGCGGCCAGGATCGCGGCCTCGACGTCGTCCTCGCCCAGCACGGCGCCGGGCTCGCGCGGCTCGACTTCCACCAGCTCCTGTTCGGGATCGAGGCCGTGCCAGGCGATCTGCGAGGCGACGGCGTGGCGATCCGACGAGAACGCGCCGGACTCGATCAGCACGCGCGTGCGCACCGCCGAGGGCCGGTAGAAGCTCGCCATCAGCAGGTGCAGGTTCGCGGTCAGGGAATTCATCGCAACGACGTCGGCCGGCTGCGCGCCCGCCAGCCGAGCGAGCCCGCCGCAGGCGCGATCCGCGTAGTCGATCCACGGTCGTCGCGAGACGTGGTGCCCCGCGACGGCGAGACGCGCCCAGTCCTCGAGTTCCTCGGTGACCCTTTCACGCGCCGCCAGCGGCATCGGCCCGAGCGAGTGTCCGCAGAGGTAGAGCGCCGGGGCGCCGTCCGCGGTTGCCGGCAGCGAGAACGCGCCGCGAAACGCCGCCAGCGGATCGGCGGCGTCGCGGGCACGCGCGAGGGCCAGGGGCATGGGGAGCGTCATGCGGGGCCGCCGCGCCAGGGGAAATACACCGGCTGGCTCGGTACCGCGTCGCCCGCGAGTCGCGGCAGCGCGAGCTGCAGGAAGCAGGGACCGTCGGGCAGCGTCGCGGGCACTGCGGCGTACTCGGTGATCGTGCAATGCGGGCGCGCCGCGTCGCCGAGGTGTCGGCTGCCGGGCGGCATGCCGAAGAACCGGCGGTGCCCGCACAGCACGCCCTCGTCGTGGCTGCGGTCGATGGACGGCAGTTCCACCACGAGGTGCTCGATGCCCCGTTCCACGAGCAGCCCGACCGCCTGGCGCGAGAGGTACGGCGCGAGGTCGTCATCCGCGGCCTCGCCGTGGCCGCTGCGAAGGATCAGGGCGCGCGGCGCGAAGCCGTTCCGGGCTGGCCAGCCGGCCTCGATGGCGGCACGCGTCAGCAGGCGGTCTCCCGGCTGCGGTGCCGGCACGCTGTCCTCCACCGTCTCGTGCGCGCCCGCGGGCCTCACCGACACCAGCCACGCCGGCATCGGCGCAAGCGGCGCGACGGTGCAGACGTCCAGCGGTTCGTGAGTGAGGTGCGCGACACTCTCCGTATGCGTGCCGTGGCAATGCGGTACCAGCGTCAGCACGCGGCAGTTGCAGCTCGCGCCGGTGCCGACGGCGCCGCTGAACGTGGCCAGCCTCAGCGGGGGGGCGGCCGGTGGCGGCGCGCCGAAGTGCCTCGGGTCGAGACCGTCGAAGCGCAGCGTGCGCGCGAGGCTGACGGGCGCGAGCATGTCGATGCCGCCGAGCGCGGTGTCGGCCTGCGCTCCCGAACTCATGCGGGCCGCTCCATCACGCTGCCGCAGGCGCGGCAGCTGCGATGCTCGAGGCTGGAGAAGAAGCGTTCGAACACCGGCGGGAACTGCGACTCGATGTCGGTGAGTTCGAAACGCTCCTCGTACAGCAGCTGGTCGCAGCGCTCGCAGTACCACTGCAGGCCGTCGAGTTCGCCGGCGCGACGCTCGCGCTCGATGACGAGGCCCACGGTGCCCGCGTACCGCTGCGGGGAGTGGGGAACGCCCGCTGGCAGCAGCAGCACTTCGCCCTGGCGGATCGGTACGTCGACGACGCGGCCCTGCTGCACGGTGCGCAGCAGCATGTCGCCCTCGAGCTGATAGAAGAACTCCTCGCCCGGATCGACGTGGAAGTCCTTCCGCGAGTTCGGGCCGCCGACGACCATCACGATGAAGTCGCCGTCGCGGTACAGGCAGCGGTTGCCGACGGGAGGCTTCAGCAGGTGCCTGTTGGCGTCGATCCAGCGTGCGAGGTGAAAGGGCTTC
>JBIIDW010000233.1:0-4620 GCA_044238215.1 Steroidobacteraceae bacterium | reverse complement strand
GCTGCGGCCGGGCGCCGGGTGACGTCCTTAGAACCGCCAGCCGAACGAGACCGTCAGCGCGAGCGGCTCGTAGTCAGCCTCGACGCGGCCGACGGCGCCTTCCTCGCCGTCTAGCTCGACGCCGGACACCAGCAGGTACCGCAGCCCCGCGTCGACGAAGAAGCGCTCACCCCAGGCGTATCGGGCGCCGAGCAGCGCCTGCAGGCCGGCCCCGGACCCGCTGAAGGAGCGCTCGACCCCGGCACTCTCGAAGTCGACATCGACCTCCGTCGCGTAGACGGCACCGAGCCCGGCGTAGGTCCGGGCGCGCGGCGAGCCGAACAGGTCGAACTCTCTCAGCGCGTTCACGGCGACGGAAGTCGACGCATAGTTGCCGTCGCCGGACGGGCCGCCCGCCGCAAGCGTGAACACCGGATGGTCGACCGACTGGTACATGAACTCGAGTTCCACGCGCCACGCGTCGCCGAAGTGGCGACCGATCGCGCCGCCGGCGGCGAAGCCCGTGTCGAGCGGCAGTGTCGACGTCGCCACACCGGTGACTCCGGGTCGGCTGTAGGCGAGCCGTTGATCCGATTGCGTCACCAGGCCGAGGGTGCCTGTGGCGTACCACCCCCCGGTCCCGGTTTCCGCGCTCGCGCCACCGGCCGCGGCCAGCAGGATCATGGCGCAGGCCACGGGCGCTCCGCGCCCGCGGACCGGCTTTCTCGAAGTCGAAACAGTGAACATCAGGCCACTCCATTTAACGTGTTGAACATCCAGGGGGATCACGGCAACGCGCTCGCGGTGATGCCGCGGTGCCGCGATGCCGGGATGGACCGCGACATTAGGATCGTCGTTGCAGGCCGGTCTCGCCCGGGTGAACAAGCGGTCGGAGCGATGAACGAGCGGCGCCGAGGGCCGCGCCGGGCGGTGGCTGGTCGATGCTCGGCCGGGCGATGCGCGGGAGGCATCTCCCCCCGGATATCAACGCATTGGCCCGCATGACTGCCTGTGGCGTAATCAATGCGGGGGAGGTGGCGCGCGCACGTACGGCGGTTTTTTGTGCGCCACCGAGTGCACATCTCGATGCCGAACCATCGTCACCGGTTCCACTCGCGCCTAGGGAACTGCACCACCCCCGTGGTCCGCACTCCAGCCGGCTCAGCAGCCAACCCACGCAGCGAGGTTCCGTCATGACATACGCCCCTCCCACCCGAGCGAAGGGTCGCCCGTACCTGCTCCTTGTGCCCATCGCAGCCTCCTGCGGCGCCGGACTGGCCCACGCCGCCGAGGACATCGCGAAGCTCGACGAGATCACTGTCACGGCGCGCCGCACCGAGGAGCGCCTGCTCGACGTGCCGATCGCGGTGACGGCGGTCTCCGCCGAGACCCTCGAGAAGTTCAACGTCAAGGGTCTGCGCGACCTCTCGGCGATCGCGCCGAGCTTCTACATCATGGAGTTCGCCGGCGGCCGCCAGGACCGCAACTACGTCAACCTGATGTTCCGCGGCATGAACTTCTTCTCGCCGCTCGGCCTCGTCGACGCCGCGGTGCTGTTCATGGACGGTGCCCCGGTGCTCGGCGGCCAGCTCGCCACGGTGCAGAACATCGAGCGTATCGAGGTGCTGCCCGGCCCGCAGACCGCCCAGTTCGGCCGCAACGCGATGACCGGCGCGGTCAACATCATCACCAAGGCGCCGGGCAACGACTGGGCCGGCGACCTGCGCGGCGAGCTCGACCAGGAAGGCACCACCGACTTCTCGGCCTCGGTCGAGGGTCCAATCATCTCCGACCGGCTCTCGTTCCGGCTGTCGGGCGGCTCGCGCCGCTACGTCGGCTCGTGGAAGAACAACGCCACCGGCGGCACGCTCGGTGACCGCCGAACGGATGCCGGCAGCCTCACGCTGCGCTTCACGCCGAACGACGACCTGTCGGTGAAGCTGTTCGCGGAGTATTCCGAGTACCACGACGGCCCCAGCGCGACCTACCTCGCCCGGGGCGACCTCTACGGCAACTGCAACATCCGCGGCACGGCGGCCAACGATTACTTCTGCGGCGAGGTGAACGTCGCGGGAGTCGCCGCGGCGCTGGCGGCCGACGCTGGCCGGGTCGACGACTTCTTCCGTACGCAGATCATCGACCGCTACTCGATCTTCGGCAAGACGATGGTCGACGGGCCGGGCCTCGCTGCGGAGAACCTGAGGATGCACGCCATCGTCGACTGGAACACGCCCTGGGCGGGCACGCGCTTCAAGTTCATCGCGGCCAAGAACTCGAGCGAGCTGCAGACGGTCGAGGATGCGTCCACCGAGAACCAGTCCGCCGTGGCCTGCGTGCCTACCGCGACCGTGCCCTGCAACCGGCCCTTCTTCCTGTGGCAGGGTCTGTTCGAGCGCGCCTTCGACGACTTCTCGATCGACGCGCGGCTCGAGTCCGACCCGGGCAGCAGGCTGCGGTGGGTCGTCGGCGCCAACTACATCGACCTCGACGGCCAGACGGGCAACGGTGCCTCTGAAGTGCCGCCCTCTTTCGGCGGCATCGCGCGCGGGCCCACGCAGGGCCGCACGCTGATCGAGACGCTCGGCGTGTTTGGCGGGCTGTATGCGCCGGTTGGCGGCCGCGCCGAGGTGGGCGCCGAGGTGCGCTCGCAGCAGGACGACGTCACCAGCGTGCCGGTGTTCCCGGTCGTCAGCTCCTCGGGCCAGACGATCACCCAGTTCAACAAGAAGTTCAGCAGCGTGTCGGGCCGGCTCACCTTCAAGTTCAAGCCCACCGACGACATGACGCTGTTCGCGAACCTCTCGAACGGCTACCGCCCGGGCACCTTCAACAACCGGATCCCGACGCTGCCGGCGGCTTCGCAGGCCATCCTGGCCTCGCGCGGCGCCCAGGTCGGAGTCGACGAGGAGACCCTCGAGCAGTTCGAGCTCGGCTGGCGCGGCTCGCTCCTCGAGGGCCGCATGCAGGCCTCCGTCGTGGGCTACGTCGGCAAGGTCAAGGACCAGCAGATCACCAACTTCGAGCTGGTGCCGACCACGGCCGGCGGTGCTCCGCAGACGTTCAGCTACATCGGCAACACGGGCGAGTCCGACATCCACGGCCTCGAGCTCGAAGGCTTTGCCAACCTTGGCGAGTCCTGGCAGCTGTCGTTTGCCGGCAGCTGGAACCACCTCGAGATCAAGAAGTCGGTCTGCGGCAACTGCTCGCCGTTCGGCAACCCGGGCGCGGTCAACATCAACACGGCCCAGATCGGCAAGATGCTGCCGAGCGTTCCGGAGTACAAGGGCAGCCTCGCGCTGAGCTACACGCGCCCGATCGGCGGCGAGCGTAGCTGGTACGCGCGCGGCGAGTACCAGTACCAGAGCAAGCTGTACGCGGACGAGGTCAACCTCGCGCACTCGGGCGACCGGCAGATCGTCAACCTGCGGACCGGGCTGGAGCTTGGGGCCACCAGCGTCGAGCTGTACCTCAACAACGCGACGGACGACACGACGGTGGTCGGCGTGCAGCGCGCCGCGCACATCCCCAGCTTCTATGACCTCACGGCGTACCTGGCGCTGCCCGAGCGCCGGCGCGTCGGCCTGAAGGTCGTGCACCGGTTCTGAACCGGACTCAGGCGCCGGGGTCTGCCTTCGTGCGACCCCGGCGCTCGAGTTCGACGAAATGCCCGCTTGCGCGCTCCGCAAGCGCCGGGAACAGGCGGCCGAGCCGCCAGGCGAGGCGGGCCCGGCCGGGAATCACGATCACCGCTGCGTTGCGTTCGATTGCCGCGAGCGCCTCGGCGGCGAAAGCGTCCGCCGGATACGGTGGCCCGGCGAGGTTGGTCAGGAACCGCCGGATGTCCGGTGTCCACGGCACCGCCGCAAGGTCGGCCGGATTCATGCTGTCGAGCAGCGGCGTCTCGATCGCCGCGGGGCACAGCACGCTTACCCGGACGCCGTAGCGCTTCGCCTCTATCCGCAGGCTGTTGGAGAGCCCGACCACCGCGTGCTTGGTCATCGCATAGGGTGTCAGCAGCGGAGCAGGCCCCAGGCCCGCCAGTGACGCGGTGTTGACGACGTGGCCGTGCCCCTGCCGCACCATGACCGGGTAGGCTGCGAGCACCCCGTTGACGACGCCGCGCAGGTTGACGTCGACGATGCGGTCCCAGTGGACCCCGTCGATCTCGTGGGCCTCGCCGCCGACGCCGATGCCGGCGTTGTTGAACAGGTAGTCGAGCCGGCCGTGCCGCGCCACGACCTCGCTTACCAGCTCCACGGTCGCCTGCCGGCTCCGGACGTCGAGCGTCCGAGCCCAGGCGCCCGCGCCGCAGGCCGCTGCGGTCCGGACCGCGGCCGCCTCGTCGAGGTCCGCAGCCACGACCGTGACCCCGCGGGCGGCCTGGCCCAGCGCCAGCGCCCGCCCGATGCCGGATCCCGCCCCCGTGATGATCGATACCTTTTCCGTCACGTGCCGATGGTGGACCCGGCGACCGTTCCGCGCAAACCGCCGTCCGTCGCACCCGTTCCACAGTTCGGGCAACTCCCCGCGAGCGGCGGCTGTGGGCTGTCTAGACTCCTGCGCATGGAGTCTCGACCGTTGTCCGAAGGCAACTGGGTGCAGCGACGCTATGCCCGGCTTGCGGCCCGTTCCTACGACAAA
>JBIIDW010000232.1:0-4626 GCA_044238215.1 Steroidobacteraceae bacterium | reverse complement strand
GGCTTGCCCGGGATCAGCGCGGTGGTGACGATGATGTCGACCTCACGCGCCTGCTTCGCGTACATCTCGCGCTGCGCGGCCTGGAAGCCCTCGCTCATGACCTTGGCGTAGCCGCCGCCGCCCGAGCCCTCTTCCTCGTAGTCGACCTTGACGAACTCGCCGCCGAGCGAGACCACCTGGTCGGCGACTTCGGCGCGGGTGTCGTTGGCGCGCACGATGGCGCCGAGATTGGCCGCCGCGCCGATCGCGGCGAGGCCCGCGACGCCGGCGCCGGCGATGAACACCTTGGCGGGGGGGATCTTGCCCGCCGCGGTGACCTGGCCGTTGAACGGCCGGCCGAACGCGTGCGCGGCCTCGATGATCGCGCGGTAGCCGCTGACGCCGGCGGTCGAGGTCAGCGCGTCCATCTTCTGCGCGCGCGACAGCTGGCGCGGCAGGCAGTCGATGGCGAGCACCGTGGCCTGCTTCGCGGCAAGCTGCTGCATCAGTTCCGGGTGCTGCGCCGGCCAGATGAAGCCGATCAGGGTGCTGCCAGGCCTGAGCTGGTCGACTTCGCCAGCGGAAGGGGGACGAACCTTCAGTACGACGTCGGCGGCGGCGAAGAGCTCCGGGGCGCTGCCGACGACCCGCGCCCCGGCGGCCGCGTAGGCCTCGTCGGCGAAGTTGGCGGCGGCGCCCGCGCCGGACTCGACGGCCACGGCGAAGCCGAGCTTGGCGAGCTTCTCGACGACCTCGGGGACGGTTGCCACGCGCTTCTCGCCCGCAAAGGTTTCCCGGGGTACTCCAATCGTCAGGGCCATGGTCACCTCGTCGATGCGTCGGTCTGGCTACGCTGGCGCCTGCAGCCCCCCGGCAGCGGCGCGAAGCCGCGAATACTACTAGAATCGGCCGGCCATGGACGCCGACGTGATCGTCATCGGGCTCGGCGCCTTCGGCAGCGCGGCGGCGGCCCAGCTTGCCCGGCTCGGGGCCCGGACGATCGGCATCGACGCCCTCGAGCCGCCCCACTCCCTCGGTTCCAGCCACGGCGGCAGCCGTATCACGCGGCTGGCGATCGGCGAAGGTGATGCCTACGTGCCCCTGGTACGCCGCTCCCACGAGCTGTGGGCGGAGCTCGCGGCGCGCACCGGACTCGCCCTGCACGTCACCACCGGCGGGCTGATCATGGGCCCCGGCGACGGCCGCAGCGAGACCCACGGCCGCCGCGACTTCGTCGGCTCGACCATCGCGGTCGCCCGCCGCCACGGGATCGCCCACGAGGTGCTCGACGCCGCGGCGATCGCGGCCCGCTTCCCGCAGCTGCTGCTGCGCGGCGACGAGGTCGGCTACTACGAGCCGGAGGCCGGCTATCTGGTGCCCGAGTCCTGCGTGGCGGCGCAGCTGGCCGTAGCCCGCGAGCACGGCGCGACCCTGCTGACGGGCACGCCGGCCACCGAACTCGGGATCGACTCCGGTGGCATCCGCCTGCGCTGCGGCGGGCGCAGCCTGCGCGCGCCGCGTGCAGTGATCACGGCGGGTGCCTGGATCCCCTCGCTGCTCGGCGGCCGCTACGCCGCCGAACTGCGCGTCTATCGCCAGGTCGCGCACTGGTTCGAGCCCGAGGATCCGGCGGCATGGCTGCCGGGCCGCTTCCCGGTGTTCATCCGGGCGCACGGCGCCGGTGCCGAGGAGGGCTTCTACGGCTTCCCGGCGCTGCCGGGGCCGACCGCGCGGCTCGCCGTCAAGCTCGCCGGTGAGCAGTTCACGACGCCGACCACGCCGCAGGCGGTCGATCGTCGGGTCGAAGACGTCGAGCGCGCGGCGTTCTTCGACCAGCACCTGCGCGGGCGCGTCGCCGGGCTGCGGCCCGCCGGCCTGCGCTCCGAGAGCTGCCTGTACACGCTCGCGCCGCGCTCCGACTTCGTGATCCGCCCGCACGACGACAACCCCGACGTGCTGGTCGTGTCGGCCTGCTCGGGCCACGGTTTCAAGCACTCGGCGGCGGTCGGCGAGTCGCTGGCGCAGCTGCTGCTGCACGAGCGACCACGCTGCGACCTGTCGCCGTTCCACTGACCGGAGGCATGCCGATGAGCGAAGCCGAGCGCACGCACTACCGCAGCTGCCACCTCTGCGAGGCCATGTGCGGCGTCGAGATCCGCGTCCGCGGCGTCGAGGTCCTCTCGGTGCGCGGCGATGCCGCGGATCCGTTCAGCCGCGGCCACGTCTGCGCCAAGGCGCTGGCGCTCAAGGACGTGCACGAGGACCCTGAACGCCTGCGCCAGCCGCTGCGGCGCACCGCGACGGGCTGGCAGCCGGTCCCGTGGGACGAGGCGCTGGACGAGGCCGCAGCGCGTCTCGTCGAGGTGCAGCGCCGCGCCGGGCGCGACGCCGTGGCGACCTACTTCGGCAACCCGCAGGTGCATGGCTACGGCGCGCTGCTCGGCGGCGCGAAGCTGGTGCGCGCGCTGCGCTCGCGCAACCGCTATTCGGCGACGTCGGTCGACCAGCTGCCGCACCACTTCGCGGCGCTGTTCATGTTCGGGCACCCGCTGCTGCTGCCCATCCCGGACCTCGACCGCACGGCGTTCCTGCTCGTGCTCGGCGGCAACCCGGTGGTCTCGAACGGCAGCCTGATGACCGCACCGGACGTGGCGGCACGCCTCAAGGCGCTGCGCAGCCGCGGCGGGCGGCTCGTCGTCGTCGACCCGCGCCGCACCGAGACCGCGGAGCTCGCCGACACCCACCACTTCATCCGCCCCGGCACCGACGCGCTGCTGCTGCTGGCGATGCTGCAGGTGATCTTCGCCGAGGGCCTCGCGCGACCCGGTCGGCTGGAGGGCTTCACCGACGGACTCGACGCGCTGCGCGAGGCCTGCGCCGCCTACCCTCCCGAGCGGGTCGCGGCGGCCACGGGCATCGAGGCCGCGACGATCCGCGGGCTCGCGCGCGATTTTGCGCACAGCGAATCCGCGATTGCCTACGGGCGCATGGGCGCCTCGACCCAGGCCTTCGGTGCGCTGGCGCAGTGGCTGACGCAGGCGCTCAACGTCGTCACCGGCAACCTCGATCGTGCAGGGGGCGCGATGTTCACGCGCCCTGCGTTCGACCTGGTCGGCTCGGGCGGCGGCTTCGGCCACGGCGGCTTCGACCGGCGGCGCACACGAGTAAGAGGTCTGCCGGAGTTCGGCGGCGAGTTCCCGGTCGCGGCGCTGGCGGAGGAAATCGACACGCCCGGTGAGGGACGGATCCGCGCGCTGGTGACGGCCGCGGGCAACCCGGTGCTGTCGACGCCCAACGGCCGCCGGCTCGACGCCGCGCTGGCCGGGCTCGAGTTCATGGTCTCGATCGACTTCTACCTGAACGAGACCACGCGCCACGCCCACCTGATCCTGCCCCCGACGTTCGCGCTCGAGCGCGACCACTACGACCTGGTGTTCAACGCGCTGGCGATCCGCAACGTGGCGAAGTATTCGCCGCCGGTCTTCGCACGCGGGCCCGACGCCCGCCACGACGAGGAGATCCTCGCGGGCCTGGTCGAGCGCATCGAGGCGCACGATCCCTCGCGCCGGCCCGCGTTGCCCGCCCGCCTTGCCGCGCGCGCACTCACCGCCCGCCGCGCACTCGCACTCGGCCTGCGCTTCGGTCCCCACGGCGCCCGGCTGAGTCCGCTCTCTCGCGGGCTCACGCTGGGGCGGCTCGCCGGGCAGCCCCACGGCGTCGACCTCGGGCCGCTGGAACCCTGCCTGCCGGCGCGACTGCGCACGCCGGGCCGGCGCATCCAGCTCGCGCCCGCGCCACTGCTGGCCGACCTCGCGCGTCTGCAATCGACGCTGCCGCGGTCTCCGGCGCCAGCGGCGCCGCCGGACGACACCCTGCTGCTGATCGGGCGACGCGACCCGCGCAGCCACAACAGCTGGCTGCACAACAGCCGGCGCCTCGTGAAGGGGCCGCCGCGTTGCACGCTGCGGCTGAATCCGGACGACGCTGCGGCGCGCGGGCTGCGGGACGGCGATCTCGCGGAGCTGCGGTCGCGCACCGGCGCGTTGCAGGTTCCGGTGGAGCTGACGGACGAGCTGATGCGGGGCGTCGCGAGCCTGCCGCACGGCTGGGGGCACGACCGCGACGGCACCCGCCAGGCCGTGGCCGCGAGCCGCGCGGGGGTGAGCGCCAACGACGTGACCGACGAGCAGTTCCTCGACGCGCTGAGCGGCAACGCCGCGCTCAACGGCGTGCCGGTGACGGTGCGGGCCGTGGCGGGCTGAGGGCACGGCCGGGTCGGCCGCGCCCGCCGGTCAGGCCTGGTCGAGTGCCGCCCGGCGTCCGCTCCCCGGCGGCAGGCAGGTGAACGTCATCGGCTGTGACACGGTCGCGAGCTCGCGCAGCTGCGCGTCACTGCGCGCGCCGCCGCCGCGCAGCGCCCAGCTGCCGTCCGCCTGCAGCAGCGCCGAGTACGCGGTGCCGTTCACCGTGGCACGAGCGACGAGGTCGCAGCCGCGCCGGGCGGCGCCCGCCTGCGCCTGATTGCGCAGCAGCGTGAGCCGCGCCTCGATGGCCTCGGGGGCCCCGGGGCGCCACGTCACCTGCTGGCCGACGACCGGCAGCAGGTCCGAGTCGAAGGCCAGCACGAAGGCAATGACCTGCCGGCGC
>JBIIDW010000231.1:0-4632 GCA_044238215.1 Steroidobacteraceae bacterium | reverse complement strand
CTTCGTGAGGCGGGAAATCAACCCAGCGGGGAAAGCCTTGACCAAGATACCGCTCCAGGCCCTTCGACGCCGCCGGGCGCGAGCGGCCCGCCGCGCGCGCGTGGCATGCGGACCAAACATATCCTCGCCGTTCCGCGGACCACAAACGCGGGCATCAAGAACTGCCCCGTTGGTCACAGTTCGACCGGGCGCCCTCCCGCGCCCGGGAATTATGTCACAGCGCGGCCCCGGGGCCTCAGGCGGAAGCCGTCGCCTGGTCGATCCGCCGCAGCACCGCGTCGCGGCCGAGGAACGCCAGCGTGGCATCAATGGGCGGGGACACCGTTCCGCCGGTCACGGCCACTCGCAGCGGCTGGGCGATGCGACCCAGGCCCAGCCCGCGCGCCGCCGCCAGCGCAGCCAGCGACGCATTGATGGCACCCGCGTCCCAGTCCGGCAGCGCAGCGAGCGTGACCCGCGCTTCCGCCAGCAGCGCCAGCGAATCGCCCGCGAGATGCTTCTGTGCCGCCTTGGGGTCGAGTTCAATCGACTCGCGGAAAAAGAAGGCGCTGTTGGCGGCCATTTCCTTCAGCGTCTTGCAGCGCTCCCGCTGCATCACGACGATCTCGGCCAGTCGGGCTTCGTCGGGCTCGTCGATGCCGATGCGCGCGAGCGCCGCGCGCAGGTGCGGCGCCACCTGTTCCGGCGGCGTCCGCATCAGATGCTGCTGGTTGAGCCACTCCAGCTTCGACGGATTGAAGGCCGAAGCCGCCTTGTTGACGTCGCCGATGTCGAAGGCGGCGACCATTTCCTCACGCGTGAAGATCTCCTGGTCCCCGTGCGACCAGCCCAGCCGGACGAGGTAGTTCAGCAGCGCGTCGGGCAGGTAGCCCTCCTCCTGGTACTGCAGCACGCTGACTGCGCCGTGCCGCTTCGAGAGCTTTGCGCCGTCGGGGCCCAGGATCATCGGCACGTGGGCATAGACCGGGATCTTCGCGCCCAGCGCGGCCAGCATGTTCATCTGGCGAGGCGTGTTGTTGAGGTGGTCGTCGCCGCGGATCACGTGCGTGACGCCCATGTCGAAGTCGTCGACGACCACGCAGAAATTGTAGGTCGGCGTGCCGTCTGCCCTCGCGATGATCAGGTCGTCGAGCTCGCTGTTGCGGAAAACGACACGCCCGTGCACGAGGTCCTCGACCACGACCTCGCCGTCGAGGGGGTTGCGGAAGCGGATGACGGGATCCACGCCGGGCCGCGAGTCGGTGCGGTCGCGCCAGCGGCCGTCGTAGCGGGGCTTTTCCTTGCGCGCCATCTGCTCGGTTCGCAGCTGCTCGAGTTCTTCCCTCGTGCAGTAGCACCGGTAGGCCTTGCCCTCGGCGAGCAGCCGGTCGATGACCTCACGGTAGCGGTCGAATCGCCGGGTCTGGTAGTACGGCCCTTCGTCGGCCTCGAGACCGAGCCAGGCCATGCCGTCGAGAATCACCTGCACGGCCTCGTCGGTCGAGCGCTCCCGGTCGGTGTCCTCGATCCGCAGAATGAACCGCCCGCCGTGGCGGCGGGCATGCAGCCAGCTGAAGAGCGCGGTACGAACCCCGCCGACGTGCAGAAGTCCGGTGGGGCTGGGGGCAAAGCGCGTAACGACGGTCATCCGGGTGTCCTGCTGAGGCCGGGGCGGCGCGAATGGTAGCACCCTGCCCTCGTTGCTTCAGGGCGGCCCCGGCCTTAGAATCCCGGCCCTCTCGGTACGGGCGGGCGGTTAGCTCAGCGGTAGAGCACTGCTTTCACACGGCAGGGGTCACTGGTTCAATCCCAGTACCGCCCACCATATCCGCGGAGCGCCCTCCGTACTGCAGGCGCGCTCCTGGCAACCCGAACTCTCCCACACCTCGGAAACCGCCAACGCGCCTTCCTCTCTCCAGGAAGACCGCCTCCATCACGCCGATGAACCGATGGGGGCCGGTCAACCCGCCGAAGCGGTTCCGCGAATTGACGCGCCCGCGCACCACGACTGCTTCCTGACCCTCTGCGAAGCGCTTGCCGAAATGCACGCTTCTCCCAGGTGATGAACCGTGAAGCGGTTCTTGACTTCAACCTTGGCGTCCGTGAAACACTAGACCCATGAAAGTCGGTTGCACCCCCAAGCTCCTGCCGGACGAGGCGGCCGACTATCGCGACCTCGCGCAACGCATGGCGAGCTCGGCGCCGGCCGGATCCAAACTGATGATCCTCGAGGCGGGTTGCGGCCGCGAGTGGTTCGTTCCCCTGAAGAACGTGGACTACGAAATCACCGGCATCGATCTGGACGCGGAAGCGCTCCGTAGCCGTGTCGAGCGCCGCAAGGACCTGCACCACGCGATCCACGGTGATCTTCGAACGGTCAGCATTCCCGACGGCGCCTATCACGTCATCTACAGTTCTTACGTGCTCGAGCACGTCCGGGGCGCCGAGGCTCTGCTCGAGAAGTTCTCTCGATGGGTCACGCCTGGCGGCATCATCGTCGTGCGCGTGCCGGATCGCGACAGCGTGCACGGGTTGCTGACCAGGATGACGCCTTTCCTCGTTCACGTGCTGTACTACCGTTGGGTCGAGGGGTTGCGCGAGGCCGGTCAGCCCGGGTTCGCGCCTTACCCGACCTACTACGACACGGTGGTGTCGCGCGAGGGCATAGCCCGATTCTGCGAGCGTCACGGCCTGACCCTGGAGGCGATCAGCCTGCACGGCGACTACGCACGGGGTGGCGGCTTCTTCCGGGTGGCCATTCCGCTGTTGGCCAGAGTCGTTTCGTGGCTGTCCCTCGGCCGGTACTCCGCGGAGTCGAGCAACATCACATTCGTGATCCGCAAGCCGCTGGAGAATTCGCCGGCCTGAATCAGCAGGACGCTGACCGCGCTTTCCGCGCCCCGGCCGCGATCGCCTCGGCGTATGGCGCCAGGATCCTGTCCTCGCCGAACTCTCTCGCCGCGAAAGCGCGGCAGCGCGCACTGGTGGCGGCCCAGGTGGCCTCGTCGACCGACAGTTGCGACACCGCTTCGCGCAGCGACTCGTCACCCGTCACCACCCGACCGAGCCCCTCGCGGGCGATGACGCCGTCCGGATCGATGAAGGTGACCACGGGCACGCCGCGTGCCCATGCCTGCAGGTAGGTGTTCGGGAAGCCCTCGATTTCCGAGGTATTCACCAGCACACGGGCACGCTCAAAACGCTCCCCGATGTCGTGGTAGGGCACAGGCCCCAGGAAATCGAGGTTCGGCAGGCCCCGCGCGGCGGAGCGGATCTCATCGAACATGGGCTCGGATCCTGGCTGGGTTCCGCCTGCCATCTCGAAGCGAAGCGCAGGTGACGCGCGCGCAAGTTCCAGCATGCGGTCGGGCCGCTTGAGCCGGCGGATGTTCGCGACCCACAGGCCGTGACGGTCGCGCTCCGCGAACGGACGGTCGCCACGCCCCGTCTCCACCAGCATGCCGGCGACCGTCGAGTCGCGACCGAAGTTGCCGCGAAGGTCGCGCTGCTGGTCCTTCGTCTGCACGAGCACGCAGTCGACCCGCTGCAAGCCCCACCGGTACACGCCGCGGCTGTGCCAGGGCATCAGCAGTCTGCCGGGCTGGCAGTCCGAGTCGCTTGCCACCCGGAAGATCGTGCCGGCGCCGCGCCTGCGGGCCACCTGAACGATCTGCGCCACGTTGATGCCTGCGCAGCTCGTGTAGTACACGTCCGCGTCCGCGCGATCGAGTGCCCGCACCACGCCGCTCCACCGCGGGTGGAAATACCTCACGAGCCGTATACCCCGCTCGGGGCGATAGGCCTTGAGCGTCCGCACTCCGTCGACCACGAGTTCGTCGGGCTGCCCCTGGTCGAGCACGATCAGTGTGACGTCATACCCGCGCGCGGCGAGCGCCCGCGCCAGCAGGCTCTGCTGGACCGGCTCCCCCGCCGCGACGCCAAGGTGTGCGTGCTCACGCGACAGCGCCGGCAGCGCGTCGAGCCCGAGCAGGCAGACGCGGATGGGACGCCCGGCGCTCAAGCGCGGGCTACCAGCCTCAGGAGCCGATGGCTGCCGCTGCGGTACTCCGATCGATGGAGGATTTCGAAGCCGGCCTCCGCCAGCAGGTGCGGGTAATTGTGCGAGAACGAATTCTCGCCCCCGTAGGTCATCGATCCCTGATCCACATCGAGGTCGTGATCGACGCCCAGCGGTTCCGAAAAACTCACCAGCACGGGGCTGCAGCGCGCCGCCATCGAGGCGAACATGCGCCGCAGGTCGTCGCGCCGGAAATACTCCAGCACGCCGTTGTGTGTCAGGAAGACGCTGCCCGGCGCGGCGTTCGCAGCGACCCATGACTCCGCGTCGCCGGCTACCCACTCCACGGGAGACCCGTCGTAGCGCATGCGGTTGCGGCGGATCTGCTCCGGGCTGAGGTCGAGCGCGACGAATCGGTCGAGCTGTCCTGCAAGCCGCTTCGCGAGGTAGTACGAGACGCGGCCGTGACCGCAGCCAATCTCGAGGAACTGCCGGTATTGCCCGGACGCCAGCTGCTTCTCGAGTTCGTGCAGGGTAACGACGTTCTCGCCGAGGAAGTGGTCCTCGAAATAGCGCTCGCTGACGGCGTGGAAATCGGCAATCGCGTTGGACTTCCAGAAACGGCGCTGCTGCCG
>JBIIDW010000230.1:0-4633 GCA_044238215.1 Steroidobacteraceae bacterium | reverse complement strand
ACCCTCCGCACCCGCACCGCACACCGCCGGGTCCGCGCTGAATTCAGGCGCGGTCTGCTAGACTTTCCGCTCCCCCCGAAGGAAGTTCAGCCCGATGAAACGCATTCTGGTCGCGATCAAGCGCGTCGTGGACTACAACGTCCGCATCCGTGTCAAGCCGGACGGCAGTGGCGTCGTCACCGACGGCGTCAAGATGAGCATCAACCCCTTCGACGAGATCGCGCTCGAGGAAGCACTGCGCATCAAGGAAAAAGGCCTGGCCGACGAGGTGATCGTCGCCACCATCGGGCCCGCCGACTGCCAGCAGCAGCTGCGCACCGGCCTCGCAATGGGCGCAGACCGCGCCCTGCACGTGCAGACCGACGCGGCCATCGAGCCGCTGGGCGCCGCGCGCATCCTGCATCGCCTCGCCGAGAAGGAACAGGCCATGCTCGCGATCCTCGGCAAGCAGGCCATCGACGACGACGCCAGCCAGACGGGCCAGATCCTCGCCGCGCTGTGGGGGCGCCCGCAGGCGACCTTCGCCTCGAAGGTCGAGATCGACGGCAGCGTGGCCACCGTCACGCGCGAGGTCGACGCTGGCCTCGAGACGCTCGCCGTCGACCTGCCTGCCGTCATCACCACCGACCTGCGCCTCAACGAGCCGCGCTACGTGAAGCTCCCCGACATCATGAAGGCCAAGAAGAAGCCGCTCGAGACGCTCGACCCCGCTTCGCTCGGCGTGGACGCGGGCGCACAGCTGAAGCTCGTCAGGTTCGAGCCGCCGGCACAGCGGTCGCGCGGCGTGATGGTCAAGTCCGTGCCCGAGCTCGTCGAGGCGCTGCAGAAGAAAGGCCTGGTCTGAGGCCGCCGGAGACTACCCCATGAGCAAGATACTGATCGTCGCCGAACACGACGGCGCCCGCCTCAACGCCGCCACCGCCAAGTGCGTCACCTGCGCACGGGCCGTCGCCGGGGCCGAGATCGACGTCGTGGTGCTCGCCGCCGATTCCGCGGCGGTGGCCGCGCAGGCTGCCCGCCTCGCCGGCGTGTCGCGCGTGCTGCGCGTCGACCACCCTGCCAACGCCCAGCCGCTGGCGGCGGTGCTCGCACCGCAGGTCGCCGCGCTCGCGGCGGGCTACACGCACGTGTTCGGGCCGTCGACCACGTTCGGCAAGGACCTGATGCCGCGGGTCTCCGGCCTGCTCGGCGCACCGCAGCTGTCGGACGTCATGGCCGTTGAGAGCGCCACGCGCTTCCGCCGGCCGATGTACGCCGGCAACGCCATCGTCACCGTCGAGGTCGACGCCGGCACTCAGACGGTCGCCACGGTGCGTGTCGCCTCGTTCGAGGCTGCGGCCAGCGGCGACGCGGCTGCGCCCGTCGAAGCCCGCACGCTCCAGGTCGAGCTGCCGACGCACACGCGCTTCGTGTCGGTTTCGGCCGCACGCACCGACCGCCCGGACCTGCAGACCGCGGCGCGCGTCGTCTCCGGCGGCCGCGCGCTGGGCAGCGCCGACAACTTCCAGATCCTCTACCGGCTCGCCGACCGGCTCGGTGCTGCGGTGGGCGCCTCGCGGGCCGCGGTCGATGCGGGCTACGCCCCGAACGACATGCAGGTCGGCCAGACGGGCAAGATCATCTCCCCCGAGCTGTACCTCGCTTTCGGAATCTCGGGCGCGATCCAGCATCTGACCGGCATCAAGGACGCGCGCACCATCGTCGCGATCAACAAGGACGCCGAGGCGCCGATTTTCGAGGTCGCCGACATCGGGCTGGTGGGAGACCTCTTCCAGATCGTCCCGGAACTCGAGCAGCTCCTGTCGGCCGGCAAGTAGGCCGCGTCCGGGAGTGAGCGTCCCTCACGGCGGCAGAACCGACCCCGGGCCGCCGTGGGGCTTCATCGCGCTGCTGGGCACGGCCAGCGGGCTGTCGGCGTTCGGCATGTCGACGGTGCTGCCGATCCTGCCGCTGCTCGGCAGCGCGCTGCAGGCCGACTTCGGCGCGCTGCAGTTCGTCATCTCCGCTTACCTGTTCGGGCTCGCGCTGTTCCAGCCCGTGCAGGGGCTGCTGTGCGACCGCTTCGGGCGCAGGCCGGTCATCCTCGGCGGCTTCGGCGTGTTCCTCGCCGCGAGCATCGTCGCAAGCCTCACCGAGTCCCTGCCCGCGCTGGTCGCCGCGCGGCTGCTGCAGGCCATGGGGGCCAGCGTCGCAACCATCGTGCCGCGCGCGATCGTCCGCGACTCGCTGGCGCCAGAGCCCGCCGCGGTCGCCATGGCGTTCATCTCCGCGGTGATGGGGCTCGCGCCGGTGATCGCACCGCTGGCCGGCAGCGCCGCGGCTGCCGCGCTGGGCTGGCGAGCGGTCTTCTGGCTGCACGCCGCCGCCGCAGCCGCGCTGCTCGTGCTGCTGGCCTGGAGGCTTCGCGAATCGCGGCCGGTCGAGACCGGGGCGATGAACTTCGGCCAGCTCGTGGGCGGCTTCGCGCTGCTGCTGCGTGACCGGGTGTTCCTCGCCAATTCGCTGGTCTACAGCTTCATTACCTCGGCCTCGTTCGTCTTCATCACGATCGGCGCCGATCTGTTCCAGCGCCTGTATGCGATGCCGGTCACGCGCTTCGGCGTGCTCTGGGCGATGCTCGCCGTCGGCTACGCCGCCGGTTCGGCGGCGGCAGGCGCACTCTCGCGCCGCTTCGGCAGTCGTGCGGTGATGCGCCAGGGCCTGCGCCTGACGCTGCTCGCGGCGGCCATCGTCCTCGCCACGTCGATGGCCGCGCGCCCGGCTCTATGGGGTTTCGTGCTGGGCCTCGCGCTGCTGGTGTTCGCTACCGGACTGGTGTCGCCGCTGGCGCTGGCCGGCAGCACGGGCGGCCATCCGGAGCGCGCCGGCGTGGCGGCCGGGTTGTCGAGCTCGATCGCGATGCTCACCTCGATGGGCTTCGCCATCGCCACGGGCGTGGTCTACGATGGCGGCGCGGGCCCGGCGGGCGTATTGCTGGCGCTGGCCTGCGTGCTGGCGTGGCTTGCGCCGAGGATCGCCAAATGATCGACACCGCGGACCGTGCCGAGATCCTGCACCTCCTGTCCGAGCTCGAGCGCAGCTGGTGCCGGCTCGACTTCGACCACCTTCGCAGCCTCTGGGACCCGGAATGCGAGCCGGTCTACGTCGCGGAAGAGCACCCGCGCGTGCAGCTCAGCTGGCCGCAGCTGCAGGAGTACTTCGACCTGACCGCACGGGCGATCGGCCGGATGTCGATGCGGATCAAGGGGGAGCCCGCGCTGCGCGAGCTGGCGCCCGGGCTGGTCAGCGCGGCGTATGCGATGCACTGGGACGCCGAGGTGCGCGGCGAGACCCGGCCGATGGGCGGGGACAACCGCGTCGTCGACACGTTCCGTCGCACGCCCGCGGGCTGGCGGTTCGTCCAGCACGTCGAGGCGCCGCTCGCGCCGATCAGCTATGTCCGCGAGCTGTATGCCCGCTCGGTGACGCCCGGATTCTGAGCGGGGCGCCGCCAGGGCCGGCGCCCGGCACCTACTCGGCCGCGACCCGCACCAGCGACTTGCCGAAGTTGCCGCCGCGCATCAGCCGGCAGAACGCCTCGGGTGCGTTGGCAAGCCCCTCGGTCACGTCCTCCCGGTAGCGGAAGCTGCCTTCGCGGATCCAGCCGGACACCACGCGCGTCATCTCCGCCATGCGGTGCATGTGGTCGTACACCACGAGGCCCTTCATGATTGCGCGCGCGCCGACCACCGGACCCAGCCACGGACCGGGCGGCGGCGTGTCCATGCTGTAGGCCTCGATCATGCCGCAGAGCACGATGCGCGCGCCCAGCGCGAGATTGCGCGTGACCGCGGCCAGCGTGTCGCCGGCCACGTTGTCGAAGTACACGTCGATGCCGTCGGGGCACGCCGCCTTGAGCTGCGCGGCCAGGTCGCCGTCGCGGTAGTTCACGCAGGCCGCGAAGCCGAGCTCACGGATGGCGTAGTCGCACTTTTCCGCGGATCCCGCGATGCCCACCACGCGCGCGCCCATGTGTCGCGCCACCTGCCCCGCCGTGCTGCCCACGGGCCCCGTGCAGGCGGAGACGACGAAGGTCTGGCCCGGCAGCGGCTGGCCCAGGTGCACCGTGCCTGCCCAGCCCGTGAGGCCGGGCATGCCGAGCACGCCCAGCGCCGCCGACACCGGCGCGATCGAGGGATCGAGCTTGCGGGCGCCCTGCCCCGACGACAGCGCGTACTGCTGCCAGCCGTTGCGCACCGCGACCACGTCGCCGGCGCGAAACTCGGGGTGCCGCGACTCGATGACCTGGGCCACCGTCTCGCCGACCATGACGTCGCCGGGCGCGAGGCGATCGGCGTAGATCTGGCTGTTCTTCATCACGTTCCGGTAGTACGGATCGAGCGAGAGATACAGCGTGCGGGAGAGGAACTGACCGGGACCCGGAGTCGGGATCGCGGTCTCGTCGGCGCCGAAATCCTCCGGCACCGGCAGCCCCTTCGGGCTGCGGGCGAAGGTGATCCTGCGGTTACGGTCCGGCATGGTCGCTCAGAGCTGCCCGAGCACGTGGTCCGCAGCCGACACGCGGAACTCGCCACCCTGCTCGACGTTGACCTGCGTGGCCACGCCGTCACGCACGATGATCGCGAAACGCTGG
>JBIIDW010000229.1:0-4644 GCA_044238215.1 Steroidobacteraceae bacterium | reverse complement strand
GCGCGCCGACGTGCTGTACACGGGCAAGCAGTACGAGACCGAGTCGAATCTCGCCTACTCGGCGCCGAGCTCCGTCGTGAACCTGCGCATCGGCGCGGACTTCGGGCGCTTCCGCGCCGAGATCTTCGGCACCAACATCTTCGACGAGACCGCCCCGAGCAGCCTCGCGCGGGTGCTGTACAGCGAGTACTCGCCGACCGGTGTGCCGAGCAGCGTCAACGGCATCACGGTGTCACCCGCCGACAAGCCGAGCTTCGGCCTGCGGGTCAGCGCGAAGTTCTGACGTGGCCGGCGCGGTGCCCGCCCGGCGTGCAGCGCTGCTGCTGCTGGCGCTGGCGGGCGCGACGGGCGTACCGGCCGGCGTCGCAGGCGAGGCCGCAGACGCCGCATGCGTCGCCGGTGACTGCCGCAACGGCACCGGCACGCGCCGCTATGCCGACGGTTCGACCTACGAAGGCGGCTGGCGCGACGGGCTGCGGCACGGCCAGGGCGTGCTCACGCGGGCCGACGGCGGCGTGAACGCCGGCGAGTGGCGCGACGACCGGCCCGCCGGTCGTGGCTACTACCGCTTCACCAACCGCGCGAAGTACGCCATCGAATGGACCGGCAACCGGCCACAGACCGGCGGCCCCTGGGCGTGGTCGCCCGGTGGCATCTACGTGGGCGAACGCGCGGGCCGCGAGCAGGGCGCGGGTACGGTCGTCTATGCCGATGGCGCCGTGTATATCGGCGACTACGAGCAGGGCAGCAAGCAGGGTCGCGGGTCGATGGCGTGGCCGAGCGGCGCCCGGTACTTCGGCGACTGGCACGCCGGCAAGCCGGCGGGGCGTGGCATCGCGGTGCTGGCCGACGGCAGCGTCTACGAGGGCGAGTGGGTCGACGGCTTTCCGCAGGGCGCGGGCCGGCTGACGCTGCCGGACGGCCGGGTTCTCGAGGGTCGCTGGCAGGCCGGCCAGTTGCAGCGGGGACCCGCCGGGCCCTAGGCTCGGCGCATGCCGCGCTCGCTACAGCGGGGACTCGAGGTGCTGCTGCTCCTCAACGCGCGCGAGAGCGCCAGCGTCGCCGAGATCCGCGACGCCACCGGTGCGCCACGCGCTTCGCTCTATCGGGTCCTCGGCACGCTGGTGCGCGAGGGCTTCCTGTTCCGCCACCCGTCCGACCACCGCTTCCGGCTGGCGAAACGCGTGCGTGAGCTGAGCGCGGGCTACTCCGAACACGTGTTCCTGATGACGCTTGCGCAGCCGTCGCTGGACGCCGTGACGGCGGAGCTGCGCTGGCCGGTGTCGCTGGGCACGCTGTCCGGCACCGAAGTGGAGATTCGCGGCAGCACCGACGAGCAGAGCCCGATGGCGGCCGACCGCTTCGCGCTCGGCTATCGCATGCCGGTGCTGACCACGGCGACCGGGCTGTGCCTGCTGGCGCACCTGGAGCGAACGGAACGCGATGCGCTGCTCGCGGAGCTCGCCGCCGGCGGGCAGGCCGCCGCGCTGCGCGATCGTGCCGGGCTCGACGCGGAACTGCGCACGATCCGCAGCCGCGGCTTCGCGGTGTTCGAACGCCGTCGCCAGCGCACCAGCGCGACGTCGATTGCCGTGCCGATCAGGGAGGGCCGCGGACCGCTGCGCGGCGCGATCACGCTGCGGTACGCGAAGGCGGCGCTGCCGCTGGCCACGGCCGTGTCGCGCTTCGTGCCGGTGCTGAGGCGCGCGGCGCACGAGATCGCGCGGCGGGCGGAGGAAACTTGATACTAGAACGCCGAGCCTGCGCCGCCGGCAAGAGGCTCCCCGGCCGGCGTCCGCTATTGAGACGCTGCGCGCGGGTTGCTTGCCGCAGGCCGCGCCCCGCTCCTAGGTTGCCCGAGGCCACCTGGGGAGGGGACATCATGGCTATCCGTTCGTCGATCGGGCCGGCGCTGCTGCCGGCGCTCGCTTCAACCGTACTGATCGCCGCCGCGCCCGGCGTCGGGGGGGCGCAGCAGGCGGCGCCGGTGCTCGAGGAGGTGACGGTCTCGGCGCGCAAGCGCGACGAGTCGCTGCTCGACGTGCCGCTGGCCATCTCGGTGCTGTCCTCGAAGGACCTCGAGGCCAAGGGCATCGAGGAACTCGACGACATCTCGGACTTCACGCCGGGCCTGTTCTACGGTGGCCCGTCGGTGGGCGCGAACTCACGCAACAACCGCCGCATCATCATGCGCGGCATGCAGGTCAACACCGACGTGCAGACCAAGCAGGGCGCGACCGTGTTCATCGACGGCGCGCCGGTGCTCGGCGCCGAGTTCGGTCGCCTGTCCAACGTGGAGCGCGTCGAGGTGATCAAGGGTCCGCAGAGCGCCTACTTCGGCCGCTCGACGTTCGCCGGCGCGGTCAACGTGATCACCCGGGCGCCGCGGTCCGAGTGGGGCGCGCAGCTCTACGCGGAAGCGGGCAACTTCGGCACCACGGACATCGGCGGATGGGTCGAGGGGCCGGTGTTCGGCGAGGCGGTCGCTTTCCGGCTGGACGCCAGCCAGTACCAGACCGACGGCCAGTACCGCAACGCGGGCGGCCTCGGCGAGAAGCTCGGCCAGCGCGAGACGCGCGACGCCTCGCTGACCGTCGCCGCCAACCCCGGCGAGCAGTTCTCCGCGAAGCTGCGGCTGCACTACTGGGAGGACGAGGACGGTGCTCCGGCCGGCTTCACCTATGCGCGCGGCAACGCGCAGGACGCCTTCAACTGCAACCGCGGCGGCAACTCGCCGGCGGTCAACGGCACCAACAACTGGGTCTGCGGCGTGCCGCGGTTCCCGACGCCCGGCGAGATCTCGCTCGACACCGCCGTGACCCCGGACGTGGCGCTGCGACTGGCCAACCAGGGGCCCGGCCAGTCGTTCCTGCTCGGGCCCGTGCTCGACGGCTACGGCCTCGCGCGCGAGGCCTACGAGGCGAGCCTCGCGCTCGACTACACGTTCGCCAACGGCATCAGGCTGTCGTCGATCACCTCCAGGCACGCCAACGAGTACCGCTCGGTGGACGATCTCGACCGGCGCGCGAACGTGCAGACCGGCCTGGTCAACGCCTGGGTGCAGATCGCCGACCAGAAGCGCAAGGACTTCAGCCAGGAGCTGCGGCTGACCTCCGGGAGCGAGCAGCGGTTGCGCTGGATGATCGGCGCGAGCTACAGCGACATCGAGGCCCTGTCGGCCACCGCCGCGCGGCTTCGCGGCACCTGGTCGAGCGGCACCGGCATCTCCACCAACGCGGTCGAGACGACGGGCGTCTTCGCCGCGCTGGCGTACGACATCACCGACCGGTGGATCTTCAACCTCGAGGGCCGGCGCCAGGAAGACAAGGTCACCGACGGCGTCGAGCGCGGCGTGACGCTGACGGGCACCTTCACCAGCACGACCCCGCGCGCGATCCTCGAGTTCAAGCCGACCGCCTCGCAGACCTGGTACCTGAGCTTCGCGCAGGGCACGCGCCCGGGCTCGTTCAATCCGAACGTCGTCACGCTGCCGCCCAGCGTGCTGCCCTGCCTGCTGGCGGGCGCCGGCGCCGACATCGCCGTGCCCGAGGAGGAACTGGACAGCTACGAGCTCGGGTTCAAGGGCCGGCTGCTCGACGGGCGCATGCTGCTCACGGCGGCCGCCTACCACGCCGAGTGGCGCAAGCAGAACAACCGCGGCGGCCCGCTCTGCCAGTTCCCCGACGGCACCACGCAGACGGTGTTCGTGACCGGCACCGGCGGCGCGACGGACCTGCAAGGCATCGAGGTGGAGATGCAGTTCGCCGCCACCGAGCGGCTGACGCTCGAGGCGACCTTCGCGCTCAACGACACCGAGATCCTGGTGCGCGACTGCGCGGACTGCCTCGGTATCCTCGGTATCCGCGAGATCGCGGGGCTCAGCAAGGAGTTCTCGCGCACCCCGCGGATGTCGGGAACCGCTTCGGCGAACTACCGTGCGCCGCTGTCGGAGCGTATGGGCTGGTTCGCGCGCGGCGACTTCATCTTCCGCGGCAGCACCTGGGCCACCGAGGCCAACGTGGCGGAGACGGGCGACTCGAAGCGGCTCAACCTGCGCGTCGGCGTCGAGACCGATAACTGGACGGTCGAGGCCTACGGCACCAACGTGCTCGACGACAAGACGTTCACCGGCTTCCAGCGCTTCACGGACGGCGGTGTGTCGTCGACCGCGATCATGCTGACGACCGGCCTGCCGGACAAGCCGGCCTACGGAATCCGCGCCTCGTACCGCTTCGGTGCGGGCGCCTCGCGCTGACGAACGGGAGGGGCCGCCGAAGATGTGGACGCCGAAGGTGATCATGATGAACGGGGAACTGCTCCCGTTCGCCGATGCGCGGCTGCATCCGCTGTCGCTCGCGGTGACCTATGCGACCACGGTCTTCGAGGGGCTGCGCGCGTACCGGCTCGAGGACGGCGGCTACGCGCTGTTCCGGCTCGACGAGCACATGCGTCGCCTGCGCGCGGGGATGAAGCTGCTGCGCATGGATCGGCTGCTCGGGACCGAGGAGATGCTCGGTCACCTGCGACGGCTCGTGGCGGCCAACGAGCCGGACACCGACGTCTACATCCGGCTGCTCGCCTACGTCGAGGGCACGGGGCTGATGGCGACGACCGGCCCCGTGGGTTTCACCGCGGCCGCCATGC
>JBIIDW010000228.1:0-4664 GCA_044238215.1 Steroidobacteraceae bacterium | reverse complement strand
CCCCCCCTCAGTTCGCCGCCGGCTTGCGGCCGCGGGTGACCCAGGGGTAGCCGCGCTGCTCGAGCGCGTATTCCTCGACGTCGACGAAGCCGGCGTCGCGCATCATCTGCGCGAGGTTGGCCATCGCGGCGACCGAGAAGTAGGGCTCGGCGCGGTTGTCGGTGTCCCAGTCGAGCAGCACGCCCTGCATGGCGTTGACGCCGCGGAACGGCGGCGGGTCGCTGATGACCATCTCGCCGCCCGGCTTCAGGATGCGGAACATCTCGCGGATCACGCGTTCCGACACGGCCGGCGGCATCTCGTGGTGCAGCGCGTAGGAGATGACGCCGTCGCAGCTGGCGTCGGCCTCGGCGACCTTGCAGGCGTCTTCCTGGCGGAAGGTGATGTTCAGCCCCATCATCTCGCTGACGAAGTGGCCGTTGCGCAGCAGCGAGGGCGACAGGTCGCCGCCGATCAGTTCGGCATCCGGGAACTGCTGCCGGCAGACGCCGAGCGTGGTGGCGCCGCCGCAGCCCGGCTCGTAGATCCGCTTGAGGTTGCGGTTGCGGAACTGCCCGACCACGTTGCCGCGCTGCGCGCGGATGTCGCAGTTGACGTCGACGGCGGCGTAGCCGCCCAGCGTGAAGACGTACGGCCCGATGCCGGCGGCGAACATCGGCATGGTCAGGTCATAGCCGTCCCAGCCGCCCGGCTCGAGGTGCCATTCGACGGCGTCGTACCACTTGGGCATCTGCAGGTTCGGGTCGAGTTGCAGTCGCGAGGTGTCCTTCGGCTGCCTGGGTGCCACGAACGCCTCCCACTCCGCGCGGCGTGCCTCGACCGCCGGGATCGCGCGCTTGTAGTTCTCCTCGGCGACGAAGCGCTGGTAGAAGCGGTTGTAGCGATAGGCCTTGGAGCGCTCCACGACCTCGCGCGCGCGGTCGAGCCGCTCGCGCCACTCGCCCGGGCGCACGTCGGTCCTGAATTCCTCGTTGAGGGCCGCGGACTCGGGCTGGGCCGCGAAATCGGCCTCGGCGATGTCGCGCAGCGCGGAGCTCGAGTACTGCTGCAGGGACCCCAGGAACTGCAGGCCGGCGCGGCCGCGCTGCTTGAGGGTGATCATGGTTGCTTGCCTCCTGTCTTCGAGTCGACGTCTTTCCAGAACCGGTCCAGCGCCGCATTGAGCTCGGCGGGTGCCTCGAGCGGCAGCAGCCGGCCGACCGCGGGCAGTTCGACCACGCGCGCGTCGGGGAAGCGCGTGGCCGCCTTGGCCGCCATCGCCGGCGTCAGCACCGTATCGCCGGCGCCCACCGGAAACATTACGGGAAACCGCAGCTGCGGCGCGATGTCCGCGGTCGGCGGCGCCTGCGCCGTGGTGAGGAACGCGACAAAGGTCTCGTACGGCGTCTGCTCCAGCATCGTGCGGTAGCGCGCGCGCGCGGTCAGCGAGGCGCCGGGCGCGACGATGTACTCGTTGAAGCGGCGGAACAGCGTGTCCTTGCCCTCGATCAGCACGGTGCGCGCGTTCTCCGCGCGGTAGCGCACGCCGGCGGCGTCGAGATTCTCGCTGCCGAGCACGGTGCTGATCAGTACCAGCGAGCGGCAGCGGCCGGGCGCCTTGGCGCAGGCGAGGGCAGCGATGTTGCCGCCGCCGCTGAGGCCGACCACGTCGACCGGCTCACGTACGCCCACGGCGTCGAGGAATTCGAGCAGTTCGTCGGCGTAGCGGCCCGAGTCGACCTTGCTGAACGTCAGCGGCGAGGAGAAGCCGTGGCCGGACGCGTCCGGCGCGAGGCAGCGGCGCTGCTCGCAGATACCCTCGAGCTGGTCGAGCCACATCCGCGAATCGGTGAGCAGCGGGTGCACGAACACGACCGGCCGGCCCTTGCCCTTTTCCCGGTAGTACACCTGCACCTGCGACAGGTCGACGGTGGCGGTCCTGACCGGGGCGGCGGCGGCGGGAGGCGCCGCGGAGGCGAGCGCGAGTGTCGCGGCGAGCGTCGCCAGCCCGGCGCGGACGCGCATCCCGGAGCGGCTGCGTGTGGAACGAGTCTCGTGCATGGTCTACCCCCGTAGCGTGACGCGTGCAGCGCCTCGGAATCATGCTAACGCCCGGCGCCGCGGACCCGATTATATTTCGGCAATGGTGACCGACGCTGAGTTGCTCAGGCTCTCGATCCGCACCGGCACGCACCTGCTGGCGGCCGGCGCACGGATCGCCACGGCCGAGTCCTGCACCGCGGGCTGGCTGGCCAAGGTGCTGACCGAGGTGCCCGGCTGCTCCCGCTGGTTCGAGTGCGGCTACGTCTGCTACTCCAACGCGGCCAAGGTCCGCGACCTGGGGGTCCGCGCCGAGACCCTCGACGCCCAGGGCGCGGTCAGCGAGCCGGTCGTGCGGGCGCTGGCGGCCGGGGCGCTGGAGCGCAGCGGTGCCGAGGTGGCGGTCGCCATCAGCGGCATTGCGGGTCCCACCGGGGCGGTGCCCGGCAAGCCCGTCGGCACCGTCTGGTTCGCGGTGGCCCACCGGCGGGGCCAGGCGGTCGAGCTGGTGGCCCGGGTCAAGTTCTTCGAAGGCGACCGCGACGCCGTCCGGCGCAAGGCCGTGCAGTTCGCGCTGCAGCTCGTGCTCGGGCTCGACCTGCCGGGCGCCGCGCCTGCCGCCTGAGGGCGGGCGCTGCTCCGCATACAGTAGTGCCGGCCGGGCGCTACTGTATGGCCAGTGAACGCACCTGAAAATTCCGCGGTTTCCCCTGATTTGGCGGGCTCTGCGCGCCACGCCATGTGAAATAATCCGTCCATTCTCTCCACGGGGTGATTCATGGACGACAACCGCAAGAAAGCGCTTTCCGCCGCGCTGGGCCAGATCGAGAAGCAGTTCGGCAAGGGCTCCGTCATGCGCCTGGGCGACGCCTCGGCCACTTACGACGTCGAGGCCGTCTCCACCGGTTCGCTGGGCCTCGACATCGCGCTCGGCATCGGCGGCCTGCCGCGCGGCCGCGTCGTCGAGATCTACGGCCCCGAGTCCTCGGGCAAGACCACCCTCACCCTCGAGGTCATCGCCGAGGTGCAGCGCAACGGCGGCACGGCCGCGTTCGTCGACGCCGAGCACGCCCTCGACCCGGCCTACGCCGAAAAGCTCGGCGTCAACGTCAACGACCTGCTGGTCTCGCAGCCCGACACGGGTGAGCAGGCCCTCGAGATCACCGACATGCTGGTGCGCTCCGGTGCGGTCGACGTGGTCGTGGTCGACTCGGTCGCGGCGCTCACCCCGAAGGCCGAGATCGAGGGCGAGATGGGCGAACTGCAGGTCGGCCTGCACGCGCGCCTGATGTCCCAGGCCCTGCGCAAGCTCACCGGCAACATCAAGCGCTCGAACACCATCGTCATCTTCATCAACCAGATCCGCCTCAAGATCGGCGTGATGTTCGGCAACCCCGAGACCACCACCGGCGGTAACGCACTCAAGTTTTACTCGTCCGTGCGCCTCGACATCCGTCGCATCGGCGCCCTCAAGAACGGCGAGGAGGTCATCGGCAACCAGACCCGCGTCAAGGTGGTCAAGAACAAGGTTGCGCCGCCGTTCCGTGAGGCGGAGTTCGAGATCCTCTACGGCGAGGGCATCTCGCGCGAGGGCGAGATCATCGACATCGGCTCGGCCCAGAACATCGTCGAGAAGTCCGGCTCCTGGTACAGCTACAAGGGCGAGCGCATCGGACAGGGCAAGGAAAACGCCCGCGAGTTCCTCAAGAAGAACCCGCAGATCGCCCGCGAGATCGAGGACCAGATCCGCGCCAAGCTGCTGCCGGCAAAGGGTCCGCGCGGCGGTGAGGGTGGCGGGGAGAAGGCCGCGGGCTGATGCCCTTCGGCCGGCGTCGAGGGCCACGCGCTCCAGAGGCCCCGGGCAGTTCATCGGCCGCCCGGGGCAGCGCGCTGCGCCTTCTCGGCCGTCGCGACTTTTCACGCGCGGAGCTCGGCCGCAAACTCCTGGACCAGGGCTATGCGGCCGAGGCGGTCGAGGCCGCCGTGGCCGAGCTCGTCGAGGAGCGGCTGCTCGACGACGCCCGTTTCGTCGACAACGCCGTGCGTGCGCACGCGGGTCGTGGCCACGGCCCCATGCGGATCCGCCAGGAACTGGCGGCAGCCGGCATCCCGGGCGCGCTGATCGACGACGCGCTCGCTGACGGACCGGATTTCGTTGCCATCTGCCGCGAGTTGCGGGTCCGGCGCTTCGGCGCCGAGCCGCCCGCCAGCTGGGCCGAGAAGGGCCGCCAGGCGAGATTTTTGCAGTACCGGGGGTTTTCGTCGGATCATATCCGGCTCGCCATGGGCCACGACCCCGACATCGACGCATGACTGCCAGCAATCCGCCTTTCATGAGCGCCGCGGATGTCCGCCGCGCCTTCCTCGAATTCTTCCGCGACCGGGGTCACGCCGTGGTCGCCTCCAGTTCGCTGGTGCCGGGCAACGACCCCACGCTGCTCTTCACCAACGCAGGCATGGTCCAGTTCAAGGACCTCTTTCTCGGCAAGGAGCGCCGGGACTACGTCCGCGCCGCCTCGTCGCAGCGCTGCGTGCGCGCCGGCGGCAAGCACAACGACCTCGAGAACGTGGGCTACACGGCCCGCCACCACACGTTCTTCGAGATGCTGGGCAACTTCTCGTTCGGCGACTACTTCAAGCGCGAC
>JBIIDW010000227.1:0-4670 GCA_044238215.1 Steroidobacteraceae bacterium | reverse complement strand
CCAGGCGGATGCGCTGTGCCTCGCCGCCCGACAGCGTCTCGGCGCTGCGCTCCAGCGTGAGGTAGTCGAGGCCGACGTCCACCAGGAAGCGCAGGCGGTCGCGAACCTCCTTGAAAATGCGCGCCGCGACCTCGCCGCGCCAGCCGGCGACCTCGAGCCCATCGACGAACTCCAGCGCGCGGCGCACGGTCAGGGCGGTGACGTCCGGCAGCGCACGGCCGCCGACGTACACGTGCCGGGCCGTGCGGTTGAGCCGCGAGCCGCCGCAGTCCTGGCAGGCGCGCATGCCGAGATACTTGGCGAGTTCCTCGCGCACCGCGCTCGATTCCGTTTCGCGGTAGCGCCGCTCCAGGTTCGGCAGCATGCCCTCGAAGGCGTGGGTGCGACGGCCCGTTCGGCCGCGCGACTCGGTGTACTCGAACTCGATCGGCTCGCCACCGCTGCCGTGCATCAGCACGTCCCGCACGCGCTGCGGCAGCTCCCGCCAGGGCTCCTCGACGTCGAAGCGGTAGTGGCGGGCGAGCGAGCGGATCATCTGGAAGTAGTGAATGTTGTTGCGGTCCCAGCCACGCACCGCGCCGCCTGCCAGCGACAGGTGCGGGTGGGCCACGACGCGCGCCGGGTCGAAGAACTCCTGCTGGCCGATGCCGTCGCAGCTGGGGCACGCGCCGGCGGGATTGTTGAAGGAGAACATCCGCGGCTCGAGCAGCGGGACCGCGTATCCGCACTCGGGGCAGGCGTGGCGGTTGGAAAACAGCAGTTCGTCGCCCGCGGCGTCCATCCGCGCCACGCGCGCGGTGCCACCCGACAGCCGCAGCGCGGTTTCCAGCGACTCGGCGAGCCGTGCCGCGGAGTCGGGCTTGACCCTGAAGCGGTCGACCACGGCCTCGAGCGTGTGCTTGCGACGCGGATCGATGCGCGGCAGCGCGTCGATGTCGTGGACCCTGCCGTCGAGGCGAACCCGCACGAAGCCCTGCGACTGCAGGCCCTCGATGACTTCCGCGTGCTCGCCCTTGCGGTCGGTTACCAGCGGCGCGAGCAGCATCGCCGCGGTGCCGTCGCCGAGCCGCAGGACCTGGTCGACCATCTGGCTGACGGCCTGCGCGGTGAGTTCGATGGCGTGCTCGGGACAGCGTGGCACGCCGGCGCGGGCGTACAGCAGGCGCAGGTAGTCGTAGATTTCGGTGACGGTGCCGACCGTCGAGCGCGGGTTGTGCGAGGTGGCCTTCTGCTCGATGGCGATCGCGGGCGACAGCCCCTCGATCGAATCGACGTCGGGCTTGTCCATCATCGACAGGAACTGCCGCGCGTAGGCCGACAGGGACTCGACGTAGCGGCGCTGTCCCTCCGCGTAGAGCGTGTCGAAGGCGAGCGATGACTTGCCCGAGCCCGAGAGGCCCGTGATCACGACCAGCCGGTCGCGCGGGATGTCGAGATCGAGGTTGCGGAGGTTGTGCGTCCGCGCACCGCGGATCCGGATGTGCTGCGTCATGCAGTGACTCGCGGGGACCAGCCGGCTAGTTTACCCCCAGCGGCGGCGCGGTCGGCGAATTCCGGGGCAAATGCGCCAGTTATCCGGTCCGGCGCGAGGCGGCGCTGCGATAGAATGGCACCAGTACCGGATCCCCCGGTCCCCCTCAGGCAGGGTCACCCAAACAGGAAGGCGGCGACATGGCGCGCGGCATCAACAAAGTCATTCTGGTCGGCAACGTCGGGCAGGACCCGGAGACCAAGGCCATGCCTTCGGGCATGACGGTGTGCAACCTTCGCGTCGCCACCAGCGAGAGCTGGAAGGACAAGCAGTCTGGCGAGACCAAGGAGCAGACCGAGTGGCACAGCGTGGCCATGTTCGGTCGCCTGGCCGAGATCGCCGGCGAGTACCTCCGCAAGGGCTCCCAGGTCTACATCGAGGGCCGCCTGCGCACCCGCAAGTGGCAGGACAAGCAGGGCAACGACCGCTACACGACCGAAATCGTCGCCAGCGAGATGCAGATGCTGGGCGGCCGGGGCGGCGGCGGTGGCGGAATGGGCGAGAGGTCGGCGCCCGCGGGCGGGGGCCGCGCCCCGGCTGCCGACGAGGGGTACGGTGCCCCGTCGCGCGGCGGCGGCAACGACAAGGACGACTTCGACGACGACATTCCGTTCTGAACTTCTAACATATTGATAATAAAGCGGAAAGGCGTTAGCCTTTCCGCACAGTTGCTATGCCCGGCCGCTACTTCATCAAGTCCTTCGGTTGCCAGATGAACGAGTACGACTCGGCCCGGATGGGCGACGTGCTCGCATCGGCGGAAGGGCTCTTGCCCACCGACGTGGCGGCCGAGGCTGATGTGCTGCTGATGAACACCTGCTCGGTGCG
Source organism: Steroidobacteraceae bacterium (assembly GCA_044238215.1). Classification (GTDB taxonomy): domain Bacteria; phylum Pseudomonadota; class Gammaproteobacteria; order Steroidobacterales; family Steroidobacteraceae; genus UBA964. The sequence goes on along the minus strand of JBIIDW010000227.1, from coordinate 2,311 downwards.
TGAGAAGGCCGAGGACAAGGTTTACTCGCTGCTGGGCGAGTGGCGGCTGCTCAAGCAGGCGCGGCCCGAGGTCATCATCGGGGTCGGCGGCTGCGTCGCGAGCCAGGAGGGCGAGGCCATCACGGCGCGCGCCCCCTTCGTCGATCTCGTATTCGGTCCGCAGACGCTGCACCGGCTGCCGCAGATGCTCGCGGAGCTGCGTTCCCGCGGGCGGCCGGTCGTCGACGTGAGTTTCCCGGAGATCGAGAAGTTCGACCGCCTGCCCGAGCCGCGTGCCGACGGTGCGTCGGCTTTCGTCTCCATCATGGAGGGCTGCAGCAAGTACTGCAGCTTCTGCGTGGTGCCCTACACGCGCGGCGACGAGATCAGCCGGCCGGTCGCGCCCGTGCTCGAGGAAATCCGCGCGCTGGCGCGCCAGGGCGTGCGCGAGATCACCCTGCTCGGACAGAACGTGAATGCCTACCGTGGGCCCATGGGCGACGGCGCCGAGGTCGACCTCGCCACGCTGATCCATCACGTTTCCCGGGTCGACGGGATAGAACGCATCCGGTTCACGACCTCGCACCCCCTCGAGTTCGACGACAGCCTGATCGAGGCCTACGCGAGCGTGCCGAGCCTGGCTTCGCATCTGCACCTGCCCGTGCAGTCGGGGTCCGACCGGGTGCTGGCGCTGATGAAGCGGGGCTACACCGCGCTCGAGTTCAAGGACAAGATCCGCCGGCTGCGCGCGGCGCGCCCCGGCATCTCCGTCTCCTCCGACTTCATCGTCGGCTTCCCGGGCGAGACCGAACGCGATTTCGAGGCCACGCTGCGGCTCGTCGCCGACCTCGCCATCGACCAGTCGTTCAGCTTCCTCTACAGCCGCCGTCCCGGCACTCCGGCAGCGTCGCTGCCGGACGACGTCGCACACGAGGTCAAGCAGCAGCGGCTCGAGCGGTTGCAGCGCCTGCTGGACGAGCAGGCCCGGCAGATCAGCGGTGCCATGGTCGGCTCCGTGCAGCGGGTGCTGGTGCAGCGGCCGGCCCGGCGCGACGCCACCGAGCTCGCCGGTCGCACCGAGAACAACCGCTGGGTCAACTTCCCCGGTCCGCGCTCGCTGATCGGCCGTTTCATCGACGTGCAGGTCACCGAGGCGCGTGCGCATTCACTGCGCGGGCGCATCGTCGCGGGCCCGGCAGCGAACCTGGCCGGCGAACCGGTGCGGGTCGCAGGGGGCGCCGTGCACCATGCCTGAAAGCAGCAGTAGCAGCCCGGCGAACGCCGGGCCCACGACCTTTCGCGAATTCGAACTCGAGCCGCCCGACAACGAGCGGCTGGCGAACCTGTGCGGGCCCCTGGACGAGAACCTGCGGCTGATCGAGTCGCGTCTCGGCGTCGAGATCCGCCGCCGTGGCAGCGCGTTCCGGATCCGTGGCGCGCGTTCCGTGCCGGCCGAGGCGCTGCTGCGCGAACTGTTCAGGCTGACCCGCACCGAGGAAATCTCGCCCGAGAGCGTGCATCTCGCGCTGCGCGACCACGAGGACGCGCCGGGCGAGGCCGCGCCGGCCGACCGTGGCGAGGTCGAGGCCGATGACCCGGTGATCCGGGTGCTGCGCGGCAGCATCCGCGCTCGCGGGCCCAACCAGCGCGAATACCTGCGCCGCATGCAGCGGCACGACCTCACGTTCGGCGTCGGGCCGGCCGGCACGGGCAAGACCTACCTCGCCGTGGCCTGTGCGGTCGAGGCACTGCAGTCCGACCGGGTGCGCCGGATCGTGCTGGTGCGTCCGGCCGTCGAAGCCGGCGAGCGCCTCGGCTTCCTGCCCGGCGACCTTTCGCAGAAGGTGGACCCCTACCTGCGGCCGATGTACGACGCGCTGTACGAGATGATGGGCTTCGACCGTGTGGCCAAGCTGATCGAACGCAACGTCATCGAGGTTGCGCCGCTGGCCTTCATGCGCGGCCGCTCGCTCAACGACTCCTTCATCATCCTCGACGAGGCGCAGAACACCACCATCGAGCAGATGAAGATGTTCCTGACGCGCATCGGTTTCGGTTCGCGTGCCGTCGTCACCGGCGACGTCACCCAGACTGACCTGCCCGCCGGCCGGCCATCCGGGCTGCGGCACGTGCTCGAGGTCCTTCGCGACGTGCAAGGCGTGTCGTTCCAGTTCTTCGAGGCGCGCGACGTGGTGCGGCACCCGCTCGTCCAGCGCATCGTCCAGGCCTACGAGGCGCGCGGTGGATCGGCCTGAGCCTCGCGAGGCGTCGGTCGACGTGCGGCGCGCGGCGGGCGTCCGCGCGCCGGCGTCGGCCCGCATACGCGAGTGGG
>JBIIDW010000226.1:0-4686 GCA_044238215.1 Steroidobacteraceae bacterium | reverse complement strand
CGGCGACGTCCGCGCGCCTCCCGCAGCCGGCGCAGCACACCGAGGTAGGTCGCGATCTCGGGCTCCAGCGTATCAGCCGCATCGGCCGCGGCGAGCACGCGGCCGATGCCCGCGTCCGCCTCGGCGCCGCGCCTCGCGTCGGCCCCGTCGAGGTCGTAGGCGCCCCGCCCGGCATGGGTGTCGAGGAAAAGGAAACCCTTGTCCTTGCGCACCAGCGCCTGCAGCAGCGCGACCAGGGTGACGTGCTTGTGCACGTCGGCGAAGTTGCCGGCGTGGAAGGCATGGCGATACTTCACGGCTGCCCCCGACGCCCGCCGCTCAGGCGGACGTCCTGGCCTTGGCTTTCGACGGGGCTTTCGCCTTGGCCTTTGCCTTGGCTTTGGCTTTGGTCTTCGCCTTTGCCTTGGGCTTCGCCGGTGCAGCGGCCTTCGCCGGTGCAGCAGCCTTCGCCGGCGCCGCGGCCTTGGTCTTGGCCTTGGCCGGCGCAGGCCGGCCGCGACCCCGGCCGCCGCGCATCGGCCGCGGCGGCGCCGCCGCAAGCAGCGCCCGGCACTCCTCCAGCGTCAGCGTCTTCGGCTCGCGGTCCTTGGGGATGCGTGCGTTGCGCTGCTTGTCGCTGATGTACGGGCCGTAGCGGCCGTTGAGCACCTGGATGCCGTCGACGCCGAAGTCCTGGATGATCCGGTTGGCGTCGGCGAGTTTCTTCTCGGCCACGACCTCGAGCGCGCGCTCCGGCGTGATGGTGTAGGGGTCGTCGCCCACCTTCAGCGAGGCGTACTTGGCGCCGTATTTGAGGTAGGGGCCGAAGCGGCCGATGTTGGCCTCGATCTCCTCGCCCTCGGGCGTGGCGCCGAGCTTGCGCGGGAGCTGGAACAGCTGCAGCGCGTCGTCGAGCGAGATGCGGTCCATCTTCTGGCCCGGTCGCAGCCCGGCCCAGCGCGGCTTGTCCTCGTCGTCGCGGCTGCCGATCTGCACGAAGGGACCGAAGCGGCCCATCCGCACCGACACCGGCTTGCCGCTGGCCGGGTCCGTGCCGAGGTCGCGCGCCTGGGCGACCTCCTCGCGCGAGACGTTCTTCTCGCAGTGCTCGACGAGATCGATGAACGGCTGCCAGAACTTGCGCAGCGGCTCCGTCCAGTCTTCCTCGCCGCGCGACACGGCGTCGAGCTCGTCCTCCATCGCGGCGGTGAAGCCGTACTCCACGTACTTGTGGAAGTGCTTGCTGAGGAAGCCGTTGACGATCTTGCCGATGTCCGTCGGGATGAACCGGCGGGCGTCCATGTCGACGTACTCGCGGTCCTTCAGCGTGGAGATGATGGCCGCGTAGGTCGACGGACGGCCGATGCCGTGCTCCTCGAGCGCCTTGACCAGCGAGGCCTCGGAGTAGCGGGGCGGCGGCTCGGTGAAGTGCTGGGCGCCGCGCAGCGAGGTCAGGCGCACCGCGTCGCCCTCGTCCATCGGTGGCAGCACGGCGTCGGAGTCGTCGTCGGGCGCGTCGTCGCGGCCCTCCTGGTAGACGGCGATGTAGCCGGGCTTGACCAGCGTCGAGCCGGTCGCGCGCAGCAGGTGGCGCTTCGGCCCGTCGGCGCCGGCGAGCATGTCGACGGCGACGGTGTCGAACAGCGCGTGCGCCATCTGGCAGGCGACCGCACGCTTCCAGATCAGCGCGTAGAGCCGCTGCAGGTCGGAGTCGATGCGGCCCTCGAGCAGCTGCGGCGTGATCGCCGCGGAGGTGGGGCGGATGGCCTCGTGCGCTTCCTGCGCGTTGCGCGACTTGGTCTTGTAGACGCGCGGCTCGTCGGCCACGGCCTCGCGGCCATAGAGCTTCGCGACGACCTCGCGGATCTCGCGCACCGCCTCGACGGAGAGATTGACCGAGTCGGTACGCATGTAGCTGATCAGGCCGACCGAGCCTTCGCCGTAGTCGACGCCTTCGTAGAGCTGCTGCGCGACGCGCATGGTCCGCTGCGCGGAAAAGCCCAGCTTGCGCGCGGCCTCCTGCTGCAGCGTGGAGGTGGTGAACGGCGGCGCCGGGTTGCGGCGCCGCTGGCGCCGGTCCACGGCCAGCACGCGCAGCGTGCCCGGTGCCGACTCGAGCGGCGTGCCGGCGCCGCTCGCGGCAGCCAGCTCGCGCTCGACCTCGCGTGCGGCCGACTCGCTGGTGAAGCTGAACTGCTCGACCTTGCTGCCCTGGTATTCGACGAGGCGCAGCGGGAAGGCCTGCGTCGAGTGCTCGCCGGTGGCATCGAGGGTCCAGTACTCGCGCGGCACGAACGCCTGGATCTCCTCCTCGCGCTCGCAGATCATCCGCAGCGCGGGGCTCTGCACGCGGCCCGCGGAGAGCCCCCGCCGCACCTTCTTCCAGAGCAGCGGCGACAGGTTGAAGCCGACGAGGTAGTCGAGCGCCCGGCGCGCCTGCTGCGCGTTGACGAGGTCGAACGACAGGTCCCGCGGCTCCTCGATCGCCTCGCGGACCGCGTTCTTCGTGATCTCGTAGAACGCGACGCGATGGACGGTCTTGCCCTTCAGCGCACCGCGGTCCTTCAGGAGCTCGTGCAGGTGCCAGGAGATCGCCTCGCCCTCGCGGTCCGGGTCGGTCGCGAGGTACAGCGACGAGGCCCCCCTGAGCGCCCGCGCGATCGCCTCGACGTGCTTCTCGTTGCGCTCGATGACGTCGTATTTCATGGCGAAGTGACGGTCCGGATCGACCGCGCCTTCCTTCGGCACCAGGTCGCGGACGTGGCCGTAGGACGCGAGCACCTCGAAACCGGGTCCGAGGTACTTCTTGATGGTCTTCGCCTTCGCGGGCGATTCGACGATGACGAGGTTTTCAGCCATTTGCGCTTGACGGGAAAAGGTTTGACCGGTGGTGCGCCCGGGGGCGCGAGGCCGCGGCACTGCCGCGGCGGCGGTAGCCTGCGGGTGAGGCTGGCCGGCGAGCCGCGCTCAGTGCCGGCGCTCGGGCTGGTCGAACACGAGGTCTTCCATGCGCGAGCAGGCGAGTTCCTCGCCCGGCTGGCTCGAGAGGACCATCAGCACGACCCACTTCAGCTGCTCGACGTCGAGTTCGTCGCCGTCCAGCGCCAGCAGCCGCTCGATGACGATCTCGCGCTGCTGGGGAGAGAGGATGCCCGTGCGCTCGAGCGTGATCAGGTAGCCCTGGCAGTCGGCGGGAAGCCGCGCCCGCTCGCTGTCGGTGAAAATGCGCAGCGCACGGCTGCCTGCACCCTCGAGCCGGGGCCGGTCGCGTTCGCCTGCGAGGTCGGCCAGCCAGTCGAGGGCGCGCTCGACGCTCTCCCCGGCGAAACCGGCGCGCTCGAGGTCCAGGGCGAGTTCGTCTCGCTCCGGGACGTCCTGGGTGTCGGCCAGCATGTAGCGGTCGAACACGTAGATGAGGATGTCGAGGACGCTGCCGTTCAGTTCGATCATGCAAAAAAATCGCTAGCGGGATTCGGGCACCGCTTCCCGGGGGCCTTGCTCGAGGATGCGGCGGTAGCGGCCGCCCGGCGCCGCGGCAACGCGTCCTCGCAGCTCCAGTTCGAGGAGCAGGGCGGACAGGACGTCGCCGGAAAAACCGGTGCTCGCGATCAGCGCATCGACGCTGGTCGGCACGAAGCCGAGCGCATCTAACAGGATTTCCGAGGGGTTGTCCAACCGCCCCGGCGGCGGCGCGGCCGCGGCCGCAGGCCGAGTGGGCGCTCCAACTGTCTGATTAAATTGAATTAGATCGAGCTCGGCGAGCACGTCATCGACGCTTTCCACGAGCGCCGCACCGTGGCGGATGAGCTGGTGGCAGCCCGCGGAAAGCGCGCTGTGTATCGACCCGGGAACCGCGAACACCTCGCGGCCCTGCTCGCCGGCGAGCCGCGCGGTACTGAGCGAGCCGCTGCGCCGCGCGGCCTCCACGACCACCACTCCGCGCGACAGTCCGCTGATCAGGCGGTTGCGCCGCACGAAGTGATTGCGCAGCGGCGGCGTGCCCGGCGGGAACTCGCTGACCAGCGCGCCGCGCTCCGCGATGCGCCGGCCGAGCGCGCCGTGTTCCCGGGGGTAGTGGACGTCGAGCCCGGCGCCGCAGACGGCCACGGTGCGGCCGCCGGCGGCCAGCGCGCCGGCGTGGCCGGCGGCGTCGATGCCGAGTGCGAACCCGCTGGTGACCACGACCCCGCGCAGCGCCAGCCCGTAGGCGAGCTCGCGGGCGGTGCGCTCGCCGAGCGCGGTGGGCCGGCGGCTGCCGACGACGGCGACCTGCCCGGCGTGCAGCGCTGCGGCGTCGCCGCGGACGAACAGCACGTTCGGCGGGTCCGGGATGGCGGCCAGCAGCTCGGGGAAGCGCGGCGAGCAGGGCCCGATGACCTGCAGCGCCGACGCCCGGCAGGCCCTGGCGTCGGCGGCGACGCGCTCGCGCGGGGGATGGGCCAGCGCCAGCGCCGCACGGTCGCCGAAGCCGGCGGCCAGCAGTTGTCGCGGCGACCACCGCAGCAGGCCCCCGAGGCCGCCCGCGGCCAGCAGCGCGGGCTGCAGCACCTGCCGCGGAATGCAGGGCGCCCGCGCCAGCGCGCAGAGCTCGCGCAGTTCCGCGTCGTCGGTCGTCGATTCCATGGGCGCATGCTCAGGGGTCCCGGCGCCGCGCACCAGCCGCGGAAACTCGGGATTTGCGCCCCAATCAGCGCTTGCGCAGCCGCT
>JBIIDW010000225.1:0-4697 GCA_044238215.1 Steroidobacteraceae bacterium | reverse complement strand
GGTGAACTGGACCCGCATCGGCAGTCCGCGGTGGATTTGCAATGCAAAGAAGCCCGTCATCGCGCGCCCGTCCGGATCTTCATCCGTGACGTCGATCGTCACACGGCCGTTCAGGATGTGGACCAGCCGATTCCCGTACGCGACGACGACGTAGTCGTTCCACTGCGGATACGGCCGGACCGCGGCCCGGATCTCATCGCAACCCGCCAGGCTTCCTGACACACGGCGTTCAAACCCCTTGGTCGCAGGGTCGGCGGAATCCCGCAGGACGACCCGCTCTCCGCATCGCGCCAGCAGTTCGCGCCCGCGCTCCTCCCACAGCATGGCGAACGAGCGGTCGGCATCCTGCGTCACGACATTGGCCTGGTACCCGATGACCGAATGGGGCCGCTCGCGGTCGGGTCGACTGCGGTACTGCAGGCCCGAGTTCCCGGCCACGGTCGAGAATCGGTACTTCAGCCGGATGACGAAGTCCGAGAACTCGCCGTCGTGTATCAGGAACGTGTTCTCCGGCAGCGAGACGGCAGTCGTTCCCGTGATGGCGCCTTCCTGTACCGACCACAGCGCCGGATCGCCGCGCCATCCGTTCAGGCTCCTGCCGTCGAATATCGCGCGAAATCCGCCCGTTCCCTCGGGCTTGTGCAGCCCCGCACAGCCGGCCATCAGCGCTGCGACGCAGAGCGTGGCCCATCGGGCAGGCTGGAGCCGCCTTGCTTCGGCCCGCGGATTCCCGTAGACGGGCCTTCGCGTTCTTCCGTCGCCTCCTGGGGCGCGGTGTGGCTGTTCGTGGCGCACGCTCACTCTCCGACGACTTCCCGCCAGGGTGACGAGAAACTGATCGCCATGACGGCGGGTCCTTCCCCGATGTTGGTGGCGTTGTGAAGCACCCCCTTCGGAATGCTGACCGTGTCGCCCGGCCCCATCTCGACGGTAACCTCGTTCATCGTGTGCCGGATTCGGCCCTGCAGTACGTGCAGCACCTCGTCGCAATTCGGGTGGAAGTGCCGGGGGTTCGCCTCGCCGGGCTCGATCATGACGATGCCCGTCGTCATCGAATCCGAATTGCCCAGAGGCCCGGAAACGTGCCAGTTGATCCGTCCCCAGGGGAACGCCACGACCTCGTTGTTCTCCGCGCGCGAAAGCACGGCGGTCTCCATGGGCGGCTTCCCGTGCCGGGGATTGGCGAGCCTGCTCGCGAGCCTTGGCTCCGCGGCGCTCTGTACGCCGCCGCTGGGCACCTCGAGGCCGGCGCTCCAATGGATGGCGTTCAGGATCAGTTTTCGCACCGCCGGGATGTCCAACGCCTCGATGGAGTGCGCACCCGTGAATGCGAACGACCGGCCGCCGCCCGGTCGCTCGTAAGCCCATGCTGCGACGACCTCGCGCGCTGGCGTGGTCACCGGGAGACTGGGAGAGGTGTGTCTCGTCATGCTGCCGGCGAGTATCGGCGTGACCCCGCGTACCCTGGAGGCGGACTGCGGCAGCGCATCCGCTTCGACGGTGTAGTTGATGGCCGCGATGCCGCGCGCCACGGGATGAGCCTGCCTCGTGGGTGCGCTCGACACGGTTGCCTCCCCGGCAGCGTCGTCCGCGCCCGGCGAGCTGATCCCGAGCCAGCGTCGGAAGTCGCCTGCCCGCGCTTGCGGTGGGGTCGACGCGGTATGCAGCGTCACCAGGCCGACGCCGGCCGCCATCATTTTCTCGAACAGCGCGTGCCGTCGCTCGTCGAGCAGGGGGTGACGTTCGCCACCGTCCAGGTAGAGCACGACCGCGGACGCCCCCTCGAACTGGCGCGCATCGGGCCATCCGAAGGGGTACTCGCGCACCTCGACGTTGGCCGATCCCTTGATGCCGTCGGACTGGAGCAGCAGGGTCTTCAGGGCCCTTACGCCGTTGAAGTACTCGTGCTGGCCCGACGACTGGTTCTTGGGTCCGCCGATGAGCAGGATCGTCCGGGTCGATTCGCTCCATGCCTCGGGCGCCCCGGCAACGGCCATCGCCAACAGCATGAGCGCGCGCCACCCTCCTCGGGTTCGCGTCGCGGCGGGCGTGCGTGCATCAACAGGCTGGGTCCGGGCTTCAGACATTTCCGTGTACCTCTTTCCAGTGTCCATGGTCCGACGATGAGCCATGCGGCCCGCGACCTTGCCCGCGTCGGGTGCGGTCACGGGCCTCAATCCCGCAACGCCGCGAGGACCGCGTGATCGGGCTGCTCCTTCACGCGGCAGTCGTCGTCGAGGATCATCGCTGAGCGACGCGTCGGCTCGTACGGCGGCCACTCCGGAGCGCGCGGAAGACTGGGTCGACCCGTGGCGGCGAAGCCGGCCCACCAGCCGCTCACTCGCGTCGCCAGCGCGTCGGGGCGCGGGCCACCCCCGGTCTGCTGCGGGACGAGGTCGGTATTGGCGAATGCGAACGCGATGTCGCTGGTGTGAAAGGCGCGCGGTCGCCCGTCGAACATGGGCGTGCGCCAGGCGAAGATGTAGTTGTAAACGGATGCTGCTCGCAGTGCGGTGGCCCGATCGCAGTACTCCACCGTGGCGAGACGAAAACTCCGGCTCTGGAGGACGGAAAGCACATCGATCGGGAGCCAACCCGGGTCGGTCGCGCGCGCTGCCGCAATCGCGCGTGTGGTACGCGCGCCGAGCTCGGGGAGGAGTCGTTGCTCGAGTTCCTGCCAGGAGATCCGCTCCAGGCGAGGATCGTCTCCGCTTGGCGAAATCTCGTTCAGCGTATTGCCGCAAATGACCGGGATGTCGGCGCTCCGTTGCAAGGCGTCGTGGTCTCCAGGCTGATGCGGCATCGAGGGCGCGCCGGCGGCCGGTTCGAACCACCAATCCGGCGAGCGCCATTGCGGGACCGGGTTTTGCTGTGCGCGAACGCGCCGGCTGGCCTCGTCGCAGGCTCGCAGATAGGTGTCGATCGGTAGCGCGCGCAAGGCTTCGACGGCGCGCTTTCCTGCCCGCAGCTCGAGCACGCGCAGCAGTTCGTGCGTGAGACGTGCGGAGCTCTCGAGGTCGTGGACCTGAAGCCGCGCCCCGCTCTGGATGATCGCGTGATTGAACAGTCCGGCGGCATCCGGCATGCCCAGGAGGCAACTGATCTTCGAACCGCCACCGGACTGGCCGAACAGCGTGACGCGCTCGGGATCGCCGCCGAAGGCGGCGATGTTCGTCCGGATCCAGCGCAGCCCGGCGACGATGTCGAGCAGCCCGACGACCGGCGAATCGGCGAGTTCATCGCCGCCGATGCCTGCCAGGTTGGAGTAGCCGAGCGGTCCGATCCGATGGTTGAGGCTGACCACGACGACGCCTCGCGAGCGCGCGAGATTCTCGCCGTCGCTCGCCAGATATTCCTGGCTCGAGCCGGTGCGGAAGCCGCCGGGGTGAAGCCACACCATGACCGGGCGCCTGCCGGCGGGTTCCCTGGGCGCCCAGATGTTCAGGCGCAGGCAGTCTTCCATTGCGTCGCTCGGCGGACCCGACGGAGTCATGAAACGCCACACGCTGTTCGAGCGATCGAGCGCGGGCTCGAGCGTCGGGCAGCGCGGACCGTAGGTCAGGGCGCGTCGGACTCCGGTCCAGGCCGTTGGTCCCGGTGGCGCCGCGAATCGGTGCGTTCCGGTAGCGGCCCCGGCGTAAGGGACGCCTTTCCAGATGAGCACGCCGGCTCGACCGTATCCCTGCAGCCGCCCTGATTCGATATCGATGACCGGGACGTCCGTGTCCACGATCAGCTCCGCAGGGCGCTCCGCGCCAGGGCCCGGGGTCTGATCGGCGTTGGCGGGAAGACGCGGTCCGCCGAGCGCCAGCAGACCCGCAGCCTGGAGCAGCCGCCGCCTGCTGATCCACGCGCGACCGGCCGGTGCTCCCCTTCGCGAGGTCATGGCAGTGGGTGGCGTCGTGCCGTCCCGCTAGGCGCGAACCGGCGCAGCGGGGCGAGTCGTCATCGGGTCGAAGAAGCGGACGTTGCGCCCAAGCCGGTCGTGATCCCCGAGGTCCTCGCGGACGCGCTCCGCAGCCGCCAGCAGGTTCGCGACGATTTCAGGATGGCCCGCGGCCAGGTTGCGGCGCTCGCGGAAATCACTCTCGATGTCGAACAGGAGCGGCTCCGTTACAGGGCCCGAGTCCTCCGGCTCGTTGTGCTCGGACAGCACGAGCGGTCGCAGCCACTCGGGATCCTTCGGTCGCGGCAAGTGCAGCTTCCATTTGCCCTGGCGGACCGCCTGAAGACTCGTCCAGATGTAGTACGCGAAGTCAGTCCGCGGGGACGTTTCCGACCGACCGTGCAGAAATGCGCTCAGGTCGACCCCGTCGATGACGCGATCGGTGGGAAGGGGCGCGCCCGCCAGCGCGGCGAAAGTGGTGTAGAAATCCTGCAGGGCCACCATCTGCGAGCTGCTGCGTCCGCCGGCGATTCGCCCAGGTGCCCAGACCACCCCGGGAACCCGCATGCCGCCCTCCCAGGTCGAGGTCTTGCCGGCGCGCAAGGGACCGGCCGACCCGCCCTCGTCGCGCTGCTTGATCCATGGCCCGTTGTCACTCGTGAAGACGATATAGGTGTTGCGCTCGAGACCAAGGCGGCGCACCTCATCGACTACCCGCCCGACGTTGAAGTCGAGTTCTTCGACGACGTCCCCGAAGAGGCCGCGCGGCGAGCGGCCGCGGAATTCCGCCGAGGCCGCGAGCGCGACGTGC
>JBIIDW010000224.1:0-4721 GCA_044238215.1 Steroidobacteraceae bacterium | reverse complement strand
CTGGCGCTCCGGACCGGTGTCGACGAACCACGGCGTGCCGACCGCTCCGCAATCCCACAGGCCGGAGCCCGAGGCGGTGGGTGCGAGCACCGCGCCGCGCTCGTCGGACCCGCGGACCCGCTCCCAAGACAGGCCGTCGGCCGAGCGCGCCAGGCCGACGCCGATCCGGTCGCCCCGCCAGCCCTCGTAGAGCATGTGGAACCGACCTTCGTGCCAGAACACGTGCCGGGTCGATGCGCCGTCCGGGTCGAAGTCCTCGGCGCCGCCGCCGCCGAACACGACGCCCAGCCGCCTCCAGCTGCGCCCGCCATCGCTGGACTCCGCGGCCAGCACGACGAAGCCGAGCTTCGGGCTCACGCTGTGGTAGTACATGCGCCAGAGATCTCCGCGCAGCCGGAGCACCTGCGGCCAGCCGACGCCGGCGGCGTCGGGTTCGCCCTCGGCCCCAGCGTCGAGGATCGCGCCACGGAACGGCCCGTCGGTGCGCTGCCAGGCCACGCCGTCGGGCGAAACGGCCCGACCGATCCGCAGCGGGAACCCCTTGACGGTGCGGTCGCGGATCCTGCGTACCTGAGTGTCGCCGCCGAAGTACCACATCTCGAAGCCGTCGCTGGTGACCTGCACCTCGCCGAGCCCGAGATGCGCGCTGTCGAAGCGCTGCGGATCCGCGGCCGGATCCAGCGCGGCACCGCGATAGCCGGAGCCCGCGACGCGCTGCCAGCTGCGGCCGTCGGTGGAGCGCGCATGGCCGATGCGGCCGGTGGGCAGACCGATCGCGCGATCGAAGTCCGGATCACGCCCGTAGTACCACATCCGGTAATCGGCGGGCCCGAGCCGCAGCACCCGCGGGCAGGACACGGTCGTGGCGTCCCAGCGCCCAGGACCCGCGACCGGCAGCACCAGGCCCGCCTGCAGCGGGCCGGCCTGCGCTGCTGCGCTGCCGCCCGCGCCCGCAGCGCCCGTGGCAGCCCGCGCCGACAGAGCCCCTGCCCCCGCGGCGACCGCCAGCGCGGCCACCACGTCCCTCCGACCGATCGTGTGCCTTTCCATGGCGGGCGAGTCTAGCCCAGCGCGCGTCGCACGCGGCAACGGTCCCGGTTACCATGGCCGCCTCGCACGGGGGCCAGGCCGATGGGACGCATTTTCGAGGTACGCAAGCACGCGATGTTCGCGCGCTGGAACCGCATGGCGAAGCAGTTCGCCCGGATCGCCAAGGACATCAACATGGCCGTCAAGTCTGGCGGCCCCGACCCGGACTCCAACCCCGCACTGCGGCGGATCCTGCAGAACGCGCGCGCGGTCAACATGCCGAAGGACAAGGTCGAGGCGGCGATCAAGCGCGCCGTCGGCCGCGACGCCACCAACTACCAGGAAGTGCTGTACGAGGGCTACGCGCCGCACGGCGTCGCGCTGCTGGTCGAGACGGCCACCGACAACCCCACGCGCACCGTCGCCACCGTGCGCAACATCATCTCGAAGAACGGCGGCAACCTCGGCACCAGCGGCAGCGTCAGCTTCATGTTCCGCAAGATGGGCGTGTTCCGGCTCGACCCTTCGGGAATCGACCAGGACGACCTCGAGCTCTTCCTGATCGACCACGGGCTCGACGAGATGGGCGAGAGCGTCGGCGAGAAGGGTGAGCCACAGCTCGTCGTGCGCTGCGCGTTCGCCGACTTCGGCACGATGCAGGAGGCGCTCGAGTCGCGGAAGATCGCGCCGCTGTCGGCGGAACACGAGTACATCTGCACCGCGCCGACCGAGCTCCCGGAGGAGCAGGCGGCCGAGGTGCTCGCGCTGGTCGACAAGCTCGAGCAGGACGACGACGTGCAGCAGGTCTTCCACACCCTCGCCTGAGCGCACCCTGCCTCAACGCCCACTGGAGGACGCACCGATGGACGCCGAACGTCGACGGATGATGATGGGTGCGGCGGGAATCGCCGGCGCAGCTCCGATCGGCGCGCTGCTCGCGGGCGCCGCCCGCGCCGGCGCCGCGCAGTCGCACGGGCCGCGCTCCACGGTGACCGCGCAGCCGCTCGCGCTGTCGGGCGCGGCACTGATGAACGCCGTGATGAAGCTGAAGGCCAGCACCGACGAGCGCATCACGATCGGCTGGGTCGACGCCGTCAACTACGGCTTCATCGAGGGCGAGGCGATCCCGCTGTACCGCCTGTACGCGGCGACCTGGCAGCGCTTCGTGCAGCGCAGCGACACGCTGTTCGAGGGCCGCCTCGTCGAGGTCGCCTACTTCGTCGACATGCGCAGCGGTGAACTCCTCGAGAAGCTGACGATGCCGCGCACCGGCCGCGTCGTCGACGTGCCGCGGTACCGCGCCGGCCCGACGCCTTCGCGGGTGATGCCCGAGCGTCGCGAGACCCGCAAGTTCGACATGGCCCACGAGCGCCCCGACTCCGGCACGTTCTTCATGCAGGGCACGGCCGCGTCCGAGCAGTACTTCAGCCAGCCGGAGCGTCGCGGCGACCGCATCGCGATCCGCGAGGACAACGGCTCGCGACTGGTCCGCCCGGACGGCAGCCCCGGCGCCTTCCACTATCGCGAATGGGTGATCTGGAACGGCGACTACGCCGAGGTCATGGACCCGGCCACGCGCTCCGTGCAGGTCGAAATCGCCTACTCCGCCACGACCGCGTGGCGCCCCTGGATGCAGATGGGCACCACGCCCGGCAACACGCTGCAGAACGGCTGGGGCGGCAAGGCGCTGCGGCCGGAGGACCTGCCGCCGGATCACCTGCGGCTCACGCAGCGATTCCACCCCGACCTGCTCGACGACCCCGCCAGGGCCCTCGGCGCATGAACGCGGCCCCGTCCGTCGGCCGCAGGCTGCGGCGCGCACTGCTCGTGCTGCTGCTGGCCGCACTGCTGGTTGCCGCGGGCTGGACGTGGTTCAGCCTCTCGTGGTCTTACTCCGAAGGCGACCGCGGCGGCGTGCTGCAGAAGTTCTCGCGCAAGGGCTGGCTCTGCAAGACCTACGAAGGCGAGCTCGCGCTGTACATCGTCGGCGGCGTGGCGCCCGAGATCTGGAACTTCTCGGTGCGCGACCCGGCGGTGGCGCGCAAGCTCGCCGACCTCGTCGGCGAGCGGGTGCAGCTGCACTACACCGAGCACCGCGGCATCCCGACCAGCTGCTTCGGCGAAACCGGCTACTTCGTCGACGACGTGACGCCGGCGCCGGGACCGGGCGGAGTCACGCTCGCCCCGGGGCCCTGACGGGCGCGCCGTGACCACGCCGGTCGTCGATCCCGGCAATGACGATCCCGCGGCCCGGCCCTTCGTCGCGCCCTGCCGCAGCCTCGACCCCACGGCGCCGCTGCGCTGGCTCCGACTGGGCTGGGCCGACATCACGGCGGCCCCCGCGCTCAGCCTGGGGCACGGCGCGGTGGTCGCCGTGCTCTCGCTGGTGATCAGCGCCATCGCGCTGCGCGCCGGCAGCTACTGGGCGCTGCTGGTGCTGCTCTCGGGTTTCGTGTTCGTGGCGCCCGTGCTGGCGCTGGGCCTGTACGCGATCAGCCGCCAGCTCGCCGCGGGCGTCGAACCCACGCTGGCCGGCTGCCTCGCGCAGCAGCGCCGCAGCCTCGGCAATGCGATGGTCTTCGCGCTGGCGCTGCTGGTCGTGTTCCTGGTCTGGGCACGCGCGGGCTCGATGGTGCACGTCTTCTTCCCTGCCGACGAGGACAGGGATCACCTCCAGCTGCTGACGTTCCTCGCCGTGGGCTCGGCGGTCGGCTCGATCTTCGCGCTGGTGAGCTTCGCGGTGAGCGCGCTGTCGCTGCCGATGCTCTGCGACCGCGACGTCGACGCCGTGACCGCCGTGGTCTCGAGCGTCAACGCCGTGCTGCGCAACAAGGGGCCGATGGCCATCTGGATCGCCCTGATCGTCGCACTGGTGACGCTGGGTTTTGCCACCGCCATGCTCGGCCTGGTGGTGGTGATCCCGTTGCTCGGGCACGCCACCTTCCACGCCTACCGCGAGACCCTGGACGCGACCGGCTGGCCGCTCAATCCCGCGCAGGCGCCCGCGACTGGGTGATGCGGAAGCGCGAGGCGACGAACGCCAGGTCGGTCAGTGTGGCGTTGCCGGCAGGGTTCAGCCCGGTGACGTGGTAGTCGCTGTAGGCGGCGGCGAAGTTCAGCGGCATCGGCCCGGTGAGGTTGCAGGTCAGCTGCGCACCGGCCGCGGAGTAGGCATCACCTGCCCGCGCGAGGAAGGCGTCGTCCGTCGAGTAGACGAAGCCGGTGATCCCGCCTCCCGCGCGCGCATCCGCGGTCGCGGTCGCCAGCGCCTCGTCGCGGTCGCCGGCCTCGATCACGAAGCCGATCGGCCCGAAACGCTCCTCGGCGTACAGCTCACGCGCGTCCGTGCCGACGGCGAGCAGCAGCGGCGTGCAGGTACGGGCCGACGGGAACTCCGGATGCGCGTAGGCGGCGGGCGCGTGCAGCACGCGGCCGCGCACCGCACCCTCGCGCGCCAGCGACCCGACCAGCTCGAGCGTGGCGTCCGACTGGATCGCCGCCATGATCGAGCCCGCGCGCCGCCCGTCGCCGCCGATCGCGGCGATCGCCGCGGCCAGCGCCGCGCCGAACTCGTCGACGCCGATCCGCCGGTCGCCGCAGCGCACGCCGTCGCGGGGCAGGTACACGTTCTGCGGCGACGTGCACATCTGCGCCGAGAACAGCGACAGCGTGGTTGCAAGGCTCTTCACGAC
>JBIIDW010000005.1:0-16422 GCA_044238215.1 Steroidobacteraceae bacterium | reverse complement strand
GCTTCCGCCAGCTGCGCGCCAGCAACTGACCCCGCGGGCATCGCCGGCCCGCCGCGCCGCGTATGGCGCGTGCCACCCGTCGCCCGCCGGAGTATCCTCTCCGGCCCCTACGGAAAGGCCGGCCCGAGGCGATCGCGCATGGGCGAACTGACCACGCTGATGGCCCGCGACGGCCACTCCTTCCAGGCCTGGCTCGTGCCGCCCCAGGGCGCTCCGCGCGGTGCCGTCGTCGTGCTGCAGGAAGTGTTCGGGCTCAACCGGCACATCCGCTCGGTCGCGAACGATTTCGCTGCCGAGGGCTACCTGGCGATCGCGCCCGCGTTGTTCGACCGGGTGCGGCGCGGCATCGAGCTCGGCTACGGTCCCGACGACGTCCGGCAGGGCGTCGGCTACATGCTGCAGGTGAGCGAGCAGCAGCTGCTGGCCGACATCGCGGCGTCGATCGCCGTGGTGCGGCACGCCGGGCGCGTCGGCGCGGTGGGCTTCTGCTGGGGTGGGCTCTGCGCGTGGCTCGCGGCGCGCCAGCTGCAGGTCGCCTGCGCCGTGGCCTACTACGGGGGGCGCATCGCCGGGCACCTCGACAAGGTGCCCACGCGCCCGGTGATGTACCACTTCGGCGAGGCGGATCCGCACATCCCGCCGGGCGAGGTCGAGCAGATCCGCGCGGCGCACCCGGACGGCGTCTTCCACCTCTATCCAGCAGGCCACGGGTTCAACTGCCCGGAGCGGGCCGACTTCCACGCCGCCAGCGCGCGGCTCGCGCGCGAGCGCACACTGGCCTTCCTCGCCGAGCACCTCGGCTGAATCACGTTTCGCATGGAGTACCGATGAATCTCAAGGACCCCTCGCTGCTGCGGCAGCTCGCCTGCATCGATGGCCTCTGGGTCGCCGCGGACGACGGCGCGACGGTCACGATACGCAATCCCGCCAGCGGGGCGCCGCTGGGCACCGTGCCGGTGATGGGCGCAGCGGAAACGCGCCGGGCGATCGATGCAGCCGCGCGTGAGCTGCCTGCCTGGGCCAAGCGCACCGCCAAGGAGCGCGCGGCGATCCTGCGGCGCTGGCACGACCTGATGCTGGCCAACGCCGACGACCTCGCCGTCATCATGACGGCCGAGCAGGGCAAGCCGCTGGCCGAGGCACGCGGCGAGGTGGTGTACGCCGCCTCGTTCATCGAGTGGTTCGCCGAGGAGGGCAAGCGCGTCTACGGTGAGATCGTGCCGACCTTCCGCGCAGACGCACGGGTCCTGGTGCTGCGGCAGCCGGTTGGCGTCGCCGCCGCGATCACGCCGTGGAACTTCCCCGCGGCGATGATCACCCGCAAGGCCGGGCCGGCCCTCGCCGCGGGCTGCACTTTCGTCTGCAAGCCGGCGCCGCAGACGCCCTACTCCGCGCTGGCGCTGGCCGAGCTCGCGCTGCGCGCGGGCGTGCCGGCCGGCGTGTTCAGCGTCGTCACCGGCGACGCGACGACGATCGGCGGCGAGCTCACCGGCAACCCGCTGGTGCGCAAGCTGAGCTTCACCGGCTCGACCGCGGTCGGCAAGCTGCTGATGGCGCAATGCGCGGGCACCGTGAAGCGGCTCTCGCTCGAGCTCGGCGGCAACGCACCGTTCATCGTCTTCGACGACGCCGACCTCGACGCCGCCGTGCAGGGCGCGATGGCCAGCAAGTACCGCAACACCGGGCAGACCTGCGTCTGCGCGAACCGGCTGCTGGTCCAGGACGGCGTCTACGACGAGTTCGCACGCAGGCTGGTCGCGGCCGTCTCGACGCTGCGGGTCGGCGACGGGCTTGCCGGCCCGACCGACCAGGGGCCGCTGATCGACGCGCGCGCGCTGGCCAAGGTCGAGGCCCACGTCGCCGATGCGGTGGCGCAGGGTGCGCAGGTCGCCTGCGGCGGGCGTCGGCACGCGCTCGGCGGCAACTTCTACGAACCCACGGTGCTGACCGGCGTGACGCCGGGCATGCGCGTCGCGCGCGAGGAGACCTTCGGCCCGGTCGCACCGCTGTTCAGGTTCCGCGACGAGGCAGAGGCCATCGCGCTGGCGAACGCCACGGAATCCGGCCTCGCGGCCTACTTCTACACCCGCGACCTCGCCCGCAGCTGGCGGGTCCAGGAGGCGCTGGAGTACGGGCTGGTCGGCCTCAACACCGGCCTGATGTCGACCGAGGTCGCGCCGTTCGGCGGGGTCAAGGAATCCGGACTGGGCCGCGAAGGCTCGCGGCACGGCATCGACGAGTACACCGAGCTCAAGTACGTCTGCGTGGGTGGCCTGTCGACGTGACGCCGGTACCGCGCGCGAAGCTGATCACGGCGCTGCTCGCCGCCTGCACTGCAGTCGGCCCGGTCTCGACGCTGATACTGCTGCCCGCGCTGCCGGAGATCCGCGACGAGTTCGGCGCCTCCACGGCGGCGACCCAGGCGGCCGTGAGCAGCTTCCTGGTGGCGTTCGCGCTCGGCATTCCACTGGCCGGCCCGCTGTCCGACCGCTACGGGCGCCGGCCGCTGCTGCTCGGCGGACTGCTGCTGTTCCTGGTCGGCTCGGCGCTGGCCGCCTTCGCCCCGACGCTGCAGGTGCTGGTGGCGGCGCGCGTGATCCAGGCGCTCGGCGGCGCCGCCAACCTCACGGTGGCCCGTGCGGTCGTCGGCGACCTCTACCACGACTGGCGGCTGCCGAAGGCGCTCGCGCAGCTGACGATGGTCATGATGATCGCCACCACGGTGGCGCCGTGGCTGGGCGCAGTGGTCACCGAGTCGTTCGGCTGGCACGCGCCGTTCGTGCTGCTGCTGGGCTTCGCCGCACTCGTGCTGGTTGCCGTGCAGCGGCTGCTGCCCGAGACCCGGGTCCGGCGCGAAGACCCGCCCGGGCTTGCCACGCTCGGCCGGTCGGCGCTGCGCGTGCTGGGCAATCCGCGGTGGGCGGGCTGCGCCATCGACAGCGGCGTCGTCTACGCGCTCTACCTCGGCTTCGTCTCGGTGGCACCGTACATCATGGCCGAGATGCTCGACCGGCCCGCCACCGACTTCGGCGTCTACGTGCTGCTGCTGTCTGCCGGTTACTTCCTCGGCAACCTCTACGTGGCCCGCCAGGCGCAGGTGCTCGACATGGCACGCATCGCGCGCATCGGCACGCTGCTGCAGTTCGGCTCGGCGCTCGCCGCGCTCGTGCTGGTGCTGGCCGGGCTCGACCACCCGATCTACTGGTTCGCGCCGCAACTGCCCCTCGCCTTCGCGCAGGGCCTGATCATCCCGCACGTGACGGCGGTGGCGGTGCGCATGGTGCCGGGCTACGCCGGTCTCGCCTCGAGCCTGCTGGGCTTCGCGCAGCAGCTGATCGCCGCAATCGTGGTGCAGGGGCTCGGCTTCCTGCCGACCAACACCCCGCTGCCGATGCTGATCGTCTGCGCCGTGCTTGCGCTGGTCTCGCTGGCGGGCATGATCGTGCTCCGCAAGGCCTCTGAACAGGGAGTGTCAACGCCATGAAGATCGGTCTGTCGCTAGGCTACTGGGGCACGCGCCCCATCGACCGCTTCGTCGAACTCGCGCAGCGCGCCGAGGCCCTGGGCTTCGACATCGTCTGCACCTCGGAGGCCTACGGCTCCGACGCCTTCACCCCGCTCGCTGCGATCGCGGCGCGTACCGAGCGCATCCGCCTCGGCACGGCGATCATGCAGATCTCGGCCCGCACGCCGGCCTGCGCGGCGATGACGGCGCTCACGCTCGACCACATTTCCGGCGGCCGGCTCTGCCTCGGCATCGGCGTATCGGGGCCACAGGTGGTGGAAGGCTGGTACGGGCAGCCCTTCCGCAAGCCGCTGGAGCGCACGCGGGAGTGGCTGGCGATCTTCCGGCAGATCATCGCGCGCGAACAGCCGGTGACCTTCGACGGCCAGCAGTTCCAGCTGCCCTATCGCGGGCCGGGCGCCACCGGCCAGGGCAAGCCGCTGATGAGCATCACGCACCCGCTGCGACGCCAGATCCCGGTGTTCCTCGGCGCCGAGGGCCCGAAGAACGTGGAACTGGCGGCCACGTCCTTCGATGGCTGGTTCCCGTTCATGATGCCGCCCGACCGCTTCGACATCTACGGCGACGCGCTCGCCAAGGCGAAGCCGGGCTTCGAGGTGCTGCAGTCGATCGGCTTCTCGCTGACCGACGACCCGGCCGCGGCCCTGCTGCCGATCAAGAAGACGCTGGCGCTCTACATCGGCGGCATGGGGTCGCGCGAGGAGAACTTCCACAAGCGCGTGGTGGAACGCGCCGGCTACGCCGAGGCGGCGCAGCGCATCCAGGACCTCTGGTTGTCTGGGCGCCAGCAGGAAGCCGTGCTGGCGGTGCCGGACGAGCTCGCCGACGCACTGTCGCTGGTCGGTTCGCGCGAACGGCTGCGCGAGAAACTCGCGCTCTGGCGCCGCTCGCCGGCGACCACGCTGATGATCGGCGTCGCCGGCAGCTTCGACGAGACGGTGCGCAACATGGAAGTGCTGGCGGCCGAGGCGGCCTGAGGCGCCTTTGCCAGGCACCCCGACCACGCCGACGCCCGCCGCGGACCCGACGCCGCCGCGCCCTCTGCGCCGCCCGCACGCGGTGCACTCGCGCTTCGGCACGCGCATCGACCCCTACCACTGGCTGCGCGACGACTCGCGCAGCGACCCGGAAGTGCTGGCGCACCTGCGGGCCGAGAACGACCACACCGACGCCGTGCTCCGGCCGCTGGCGGCGCTGGGCGGGAAGCTGCGCGCGGAACTCGTCGGCCGCATACCCGAAGCCGACGCCTCGGTGCCGGTGCGGCACAACGGCTGGTGGTACCAGACCCGCGACGAACCGGGCCGCGAGCACGCGAGCCACCTGCGGCGCCGCGACGAGGCCGGGGCGCCGTGGGAACTGCTGGTCGATGCGGACGCGCGTGCCGCCGCCGCACGCGCCGCCGGTCACGGGCACTACGACCTGGGTGCGCTCGAGGTGAGCCACGACAACCGGCTGATCGCAGTCGCCGAGGACACGCTGGGCCGCGGCCAGTACGCGATCCGGTTCCGCGACCTGGTGAGCGGCGACTGGCTGCCCGACGTGATCGCGAACGCGGAGCCGAACCTGGCGTGGGCGAACGACGGCTGCTCGCTGCTCTACGTCGAGAAGGACCCTGAGACGCTGCTCGGCAGCCGCGTGCGACGCCACCGGGTCGGGACGCCTGCGGCGGCCGACGAACTGCTCTACGAAGAGCAGGACGACGGTTTCTTCATCGGCATCGGGAAGTCACGCTCAGACCGCTTCCTGTTCATCGTGGCGCAGGCCACGCTGACCAGCGAGTGGCGCTATGCCGAGGCGGACGACCCCCGCCTCGCGTTCCGGATCGCCGTGCCGCGCGAGGCCGGTCACGACTACGAGCTGGAGGATCGCGCCGGGGACTTCGTGATCCGCAGCAACCGGCAGGCGCCGGACTTCCGGCTGGCCGTCGCGCCGATCGGGCGCGCGGCCGAGCCCACGGCCTGGCGCGACCTGCTGCCGCCCCGTGACGGCGTGGCGGTCACGGACTTCGAGGTCATGGCAGGCTGGATCGCCGTGGCTGAGCGCACGGACGCCCGGACACGCATCCGCCTGCTCGCCGAGGACGGGCGCACCGAACGGCTGCTCGAGCCGCCCGACGCAGCGGGCTCGATCCTGCTTGGCGACAACCCGGAGCCGCAGGCGCCCGGCCTGCGCTACCTCACCGGTTCACCCGCGTCGCCGACCTGCACCTGGGAGGTGCCGCTGGCCGGAGGCGAGCCGGCACTGCTGAAGCGTCAGCAGGTGCCCGGCGGCTTCGACCCGCAGGCCTACCTCGCGGAACTGCGGTGGGTGACGGCGCGCGACGGCGTGCGCGTGCCCGTCACGCTGCTGCGGCGCCGCGACCTGGCGCAGCGGGCGCAGCCCTGCCCGCTCTACCAGTGCGGCTACGGCGCCTACGGCATCAGCGAGGATCCGCTGTTCCATGGCGAGGTGCTGTCGCTGGTCGATCGCGGCTTCGCGCACGCGGTGGCGCACGTGCGCGGCGGCCAGGAACTCGGTCGCGCGTGGTACGACGCCGGGCGCCTGCTGAACAAGCGCCGGAGCGTCGAGGACTTCGTCGACGTCACGCGCGGGCTCGTCGCCGACGGAATCGCGGACCCGGCACGGCTGTTCGCGGCCGGCGGCAGCGCCGGCGGCACGCTGGTCGCCGCGGCCGCCAACGACGCACCGGAGCTGTACCGCGGCGTCGTCGCGCTCAAGCCGTTCGTCGACGTGCTGACCTCCATGCTCGACGACTCGCTGCCGCTGACGACCAACGAGTATGACGAGTGGGGAGACCCCGCCGCGAGCGCAGCGGCCTACGAATGCATCCGCTCATGGTCCCCCTACGACGGGGTGCGGGCCGCCGCCTATCCCGCCGTCTACGCCACCACGGGCCTGTGGGACAGCCAGGTGCAGTACTGGGAGCCCGCGAAGTGGGCGGCGCGACTGCGCGAATCGAGCACCTCCGGCCACCCGGTGCTGCTGCGCGCGCAGCTGGACAGCGGGCACTTCGGCCTGCCCGGCCGCTTCGAGCACTGCGACGAGCTCGCCGAGGAATATGCTTTCGTGCTCTGGCAGGCGGGCATCGGGTAAGTTTGGGGCCCCGCGCACCGCAGTTCACCGCACATGCTTGGGCAGTTCCACGAGATCAGCATCACCACGCAGGACATCCGCGCGTCGGTCGAATTCTACGAGGCCCTCGGTTTCCGCCAGGCGCGCACGGGCGACACCTGGCCGCACCCCTACGGCGTGCTGACCGACGGCCGGGTCGTGCTCGGCCTGCACCAGTACCGGTTCCCCTCGCCGTCGCTCACCTGCGTGCGTCCGGGCATCGCCCGTGCCATCCCCGCGTTCGAGCAGCTCGGCATCACCCTCGCCTTCGCCAAGACCGGCGAGCACTGCTTCAACGAGATCGGCTTTCGCGACCCGGGCGGGACGATGGTCACGGTGCTCGAGGCCCCGACCTGGTTCGGCAACGAGGCCGGGCCCGTTCGCAGCGGCTCGCTGTGCGGCTGGTTCGAGGCCTTCAGCCTGCCGGCCGCGGATTTCGCCGCGAGCGCCGCGTTCTGGGAGCGGCTCGGCTACGTGGCGCTGGAGGAACGCGACCTTCCCTGGCTGCACCAGCCGCTCACCGGCAGCGGCCTCGAGCTCGCGCTGCATCGCCCGCGCACCTTCGACCTGCCGATGCTGGTGTTCAGCGCCGAGGACCTCCCGGCGCGCCTCGCGAGGCTGCGCGAACGCGGCATCGCCGCGTCCGGCGAGCTGCCGCGCGGACTCGATCCCGCGACGCACGCGCTGCTCGAGTCTCCCGAGGGAACGCCGCTGCTGCTGGCGGCGGGCGGCCTCGACTAGGACCCGGCGCCCGCCAGCCGTACCGCGATCGCGTCGGCGAGACGCGCGAGCGCGCGCGGCTCCTGCAGCAGGAACAGCGAGGGCTCGACCAGCTCGAGCTCCATCACCACCGGCTCCCCGTCCGGACCGGGCGCCACGTCGACGCGCCCGTAGAGCAGCTCGCCGCGGCAGGGCGCGAGCGCCGCCTCGCCGACGGCGCGCTCGGCCGCGGTGATCGGCAGCGCCGCCGATACCTCCTCGACGCCGCCCGCGAACCGCGGCGCCTTGCGGACCGCGTGCGTGAACTCGCCGTCGATGAACACGAGCGCGCGCTCGCCATAGCCCTCGACGGCGCGCAGGTAGGGCTGCACCAGCATGTCCTGGCGGGCCGCGAGCCGCGCGAGCAGGTCGTCGCCGCCACCCGCAGGCGCGTCGGGCACACGGTGCGTCTCGTGGGATCCCGCGCCCACCGCGGGCTTCACCACCACGTCGCACCAGCCGCGCGCGGCGGCGAGCGCCGACAGCGTCGCAGGGTCGCCACGGCGCTGCAGCGCGGTGGGCACGACCGGCACGCCTCGCGCGGCCAGCGCCACGAGGTATCCCTTGTGCAGGTTGTCGAGCATGACGCCGGCGGGGTTCCACAGCGGGGCCGCAGCCGACGCGGCGCGGATCCAGGCGCGGAACGCCTCGACGTCGTGGATGTAGTCCCAGGTCGAGCGCACGACGGTGGGCACCGGCTCGTCCCAGCGCTCGGCCGGATCGCGCCACGCCGCCATCCGCGCAGCGACGCCCCGCGCAGCCAGCGCCTGCAGCAGCAGGTCCTCGTCGACGTCGGGCTCCGGCAGGGGCCGGCAGGTGGCGATGCGCAGCGCCGGCGGCGCGCGGTCGCGCGGCGTGACGGTCATGCCTCGCCTGCCTTGCGGCCCGATGGCACGAGCAGCACCTTGTCGATGCGCAGGCCGTCCATGTCGACGACCTCGAGGCGCAGGTCGCGCCAGGAGAGCACGTCGCCGGCCCGCGGTATCCGGCCGAGCCTCGCCAGCACGAAGCCCGCCATCGTGTGGTACTCGCCGTTGCGCGAGCTCATGTCGCGGCGGCCGAGGCGCTGCTGCACCTCCTCGATGCCGAGGTGCCCATCGACGAGCCAGCTGCCATCGTCGCGCTGCGTCATCTCGGCGCGCTCGCGGCTGCCGAGGTCGGGCAGGCCGCCCGCGATCGCCTTCAGCAGGTCGATGGGCGTGGCCACGCCCTCGATCGCACCGTACTCGTCGGTGACGACGGCGAGATGGGAACTCGACTTCTGGAACTGGTCGAGCAGCTGCAGCGCCGTGATCCCCACCGGCACGTGCAGCGGCACGTCGAAGTCCGTTTCCGGATCGAGCCGGCCGCGGCGCAGCGCCTCGCTGAGGTTCGCCAGGGTGAGCGTGCCCACGGCATCGTCGAGGCGCGCGTGGGCGACCAGGAAGCGCGAGTGCCCACTGGCCTTGGCCTGCTGCCACAGCGCCTCGAGCGGCTCGTCGAGGTCCAGCCAGAAGACGTCGGGGCGGGGCACCATGATCGACTCGATCTTGCGGTCGGCCAGCGCCAGCACGCCCTCGATCAGCCGCCGCTCGGAGGCCAGGAACACGCCCGTGCGCGTCCCTTCCGCGACGAGCGCACGCACCTCGTCCTCGGTGACGAGGTCCGCCGGCGCGGACGACACGGGCATCACGCGCAGCACCGCGTCGACGCTGACGCGCAGCAGCCACACCAGCGGCAGCATCGCGCGGGCGAACACCCGCATCGGCGGCGCGACGAAGATCGCCAGCGCCTCGGCGTGGTTGAGCGCGACGCGCTTCGGCACCAGCTCGCCGAACACCAGCGAGAGCAGCGTGACGACCAGCACGACCAGCGCGAAGGCGATCTCGACCGAGTATTCCGGGTCGATGCCGACGCGCACCAGCCCGGCGCCGAGGTGCTCGGCGAGCGCGGCACCGCTGTAGACGCCCGTGAGGATGCCGATCAGCGTGATGCCGACCTGCACCGAGGAAAGGAAGGTCGTGGACTCGGCGAGCAGTTCCAGCGCGACGCGCGCACCGCGGCTGCCGCGTTCCGCCGCCGCCTGCAGCCTGGCCCGCTTGGCCGAGACCAGGGCCATCTCCGACAGCGCAAACAGGCCGTTCAGCAGGATCAGCAGGGCGATGACGAGGATTTCGGTGACGGGCATCAGGCTCGCGCGGGCCGCCGCAGCAGTAGGGCGACCCCGAACGCCATGATAGCGAGGTTGACCGCGCCGATCAGGAAGAAGGGGGTGCCCTTGCCGGCGACGTCATAAAGCCAGCCCCCGAACGCGGTGGTGAACAGGATGCCGAGCGAGGCGCAGACGCCCGCCAGGCCGAACACCGCGCCCCGCACGTCGCGCGGCGCCTCCTGGCCGAGCACGGTCTGGCTGGCGATGATCGCGCAGACCTGGCCCAGCCCGAGCAGGATCGACACCGGCACGATCACGGCGCTGGTCGGGTCGCCGACGAAGCCTCCGGCGAGGTAACCCACCGCCGCCACGCCCATTGCCACCACGCCCGCGGTGATCCGGTTCATCTTGTCGAGCATCAGCCCGAAGAACACGGCGAACACGAGGCCCGAGGCGTTGGCGATCACGTAGGGCTTGGTGGCCGCGGCGATTGCCTCGCCGGCGCTCAGCCCTTTCTCGATCGCGGTCTGCTGCAGCCGGGCGCTGAAGAAAGTGCCGATGACGATGCGGTCGGCGAACGCCACGAACTGCAGCAGGTAGGCGAACCAGATGCGCGGATTGGCGCGCGCCGCCGCGAGGCCGGTCCGCAGCAGCTCCCGCAGCGGCTGCTGCTCCGCCACTTCGCTCGGCGTACCGCGGCGCAGGCCGATCCAGCAGACCAGTCCGGTGATCACGCAGATGACGGCAGCGATGCCGAGCGTCACGCGTCCGGCGGCCACCGCGTCCATCCCGTCCGCCGCGAACCGCTGCGGCATCCGCCCCAGCACGAGCACCGCCAGCGTCGCGCCGAGCCCCTGGCAGAAGCCGGTGATCCCGACCATCAGGCCGCGCGACTCCTCGCGCGGGGTGTCCGCCAGCACGGTGGCCAGCATGCAACCCACCGCCGCCACGCCCACCGAGAAGAACAGCGCGCAGGCCAGCAGCTGCGGGAACGTGCGGGCCAGCGGGTACAGGAAGAACCCCGCCGCCAGCCACAGGAAGCCCAGCGAATAGACGGGCCGGCGTCCGATCTTGTCGGCCAGCGCCCCGATCGGCGCGACCAGCAGCAGCGACACGATTTCGTTGCTGAACCCCAGTACGCCCAGCGCGCGCCCCTGCTGCTCGGCCGGCACGTCGAGGTTGGCGTTCAGCAGGTAGGGCTGGATGAAGCTGATGAACGCCAGCATCCCGACCGTGACCAGCGCCGCGAACAGGTAGCTGACGGCATTGAATGGCGTGTGGCCCGGGGCGAGCCGCACCGGGCCCAGCCGGCCACCGCTCGTGGCGTCGTTCATGTCGGCCGGTTCATGGCGGGTCGTTGCTCCCCTGGCGGATGCCCTTCGCGGGGGCTTTGACCCGAAGGGTCAGGGAACCTACTTTACGCCCACGGGCAGGGGCCGCGCGACCGCGGGCCGGAGGTCGGCGCATGAACAGCGTCTCGGTAGGCGACATCCGCATCGACGCGATCGTCGAGTCACCGCGCGTGGCGATCCCCTTCGCGCAGCTGGTGCCCACGGCCGACCGGGCGCTGATCGACGCCGAGCGCAGCTGGCTGGAGCCGCGCTTCGCCGACCTCGCGCAGGGCGTGGGCTTCCTCAGCTTCCACAGCTACCTGCTGCGCACCCCGCGCCACACCGTGCTGGTCGACACCTGCGTCGGCAACGACAAGGACCGCGGCGGCCACGCCTTCTTCCACGGCCTGCGCAGCGGCTGGCTCGACGACCTGCGGCGCGCGGGCGTCGAGCCCGAGGCCGTCGACTTCGTCATGTGCACGCACATGCACGCCGACCACATCGGCTGGAACACGCGGCTTCACGACGGCCGCTGGGTGCCGACCTTCCCGAAGGCCCGTTACGTGTTCGCACGCCGGGAATTCGAGCACCGGCAGCGCGCCTGGCGGGCGGACCCGGCGGCCGGCTACGGGGCCTACGCGGACAGCATCCTGCCGGTGGTGGAGAGCGGCCAGGCGATGATCGTGGAGAGCGACCACGACCTCGAGGGCCACATCTCGCTGGAACCGGCCGAGGGCCACACGCCGGGCAACGTGGTGATCCACCTGCGTTCGCTGGGCTCGAGCGCGGTGCTCACCGGCGATGCGATCCACCACCCGATCCAGGTGTGCTACCCGGAGTGGTCCGCGGCGTTCTGCGAGGACCCGGCGCAGTCGGCCGCCTGCCGTCGCCGGCTGGTCGAGCGTCTCGCCGACACGTCCACGCTGGTGCTCCCGGCGCACTTTCCGTCGCCGACCGCCGGCTGGATCCGCTCGCACCGCGACCGCTGGCGCTTCGAGTTCCTCGACTAGGCGCGCCGGGCCTCCGGGCCGGCCAGGCTGACGAGCCAGGCCGCCAGCCAGGAGAGCACGAAGCCGGGCACGAGTTCGTACAGCGCGAATACGCCACCGAGCCCGGCCGCCTGCTTCCACAGGATCACCGTGAGGCCGCCGACCACGATGCCGGCGAAGGCCCCCGCGCGCGTCATCCGCGACCAGTAGAGCGACAGCACGATCACCGGACCGAAGGCGGCGCCGAAGCCCGCCCAGGCCCACGCGACCAGGTCGAGCACGCGGCTGCCCGGATCGAGCGCGAGCCAGAACGCCAGCGCCGCGATGACCAGCACCGCGATCCGGCCGGCCCACAGCAGTTCGAGCCGCCCGGCGTCGCGCCGCAGCAGCCCACGGTAGAGATCGCCGGCGAACGCGGAGGACGCGACCAGCAATTGCGCCGAGGCCGTGCTCATGACCGCCGCCATGACGCCGGCCAGGCAGACTCCCGCCAGCACGGGCGGCAGGAAGCGCGTCGACATCTCGATGAACACCCGCTCGGTGTCCGGACCCGCGAGCGCCTGCGGCAGCACGAGGCGGCCCGTCAGGCCGACGACCACGGCGGCGACCAGCACCACCAGCACCCAGCCCATGGCCACGCGACGGGCTACCGCAATGTGCGCGACGCTGCGGGCGGCCATGAACCGCGCGAGGATGTGCGGCTGGCCCGCGTAGCCCAGGCCCCAGCCGAGCAGCGACAGGATCCCGACCAGACCGAGCGCCTCGCCGCCGTCGGCGACGAACGGGTCGAGCAGCTGCGGGTCGAGCGCGTCGAGCCGCGCGGCGGCCACACCCGGCCCACCGGCCAGCACCACCCCGAGCACGGCCACGAGCACCAGCGCGACGAACATCAGCGAGCCCTGCAGCACGTCGGACCAGCTGACCGCGAGGAAGCCGCCGAGGAAGGTGTAAGCCAGCATCGCCGCCGAGCCCCACAGCATCGCCTCGACGTACGGCAGCCCGAACAGCGCCTCGAACAGCCGGCCGGCGGCGACGAAGCCTGAGCTCGTGTAGAACACGAAAAACACCAGGATGAAGCCTGCCGAGACGCTGCGCAGCACCCGGCTGCGGTCGGCGAAACGCTGCTCGAGGTAGTCGGGCAGCGTCAGGGCATTGCCGAGCCGCTCGGTCGCCTCCCGCAATGGCGCAGCGACCCAGCGCCAGTTCAGCCAGGTCCCGACCGCGAGCCCGAGCAGCAGCCACACCGAATCGAAGCCCGAGGCATAGGCGAGCCCGGGGAGTCCCATCAGCAGCCAGCCGCTCATGTCGGTGGCCTGCGCACTCAGCGCCGTGACCCAGCTGCCGAGGCTGCGGCCGCCGAGGATGTAGTCGCCGAGGTCGCGGGTGCGGGTCCACGCGAGGGCACCGAGGCCGAGGCAGACCGCCATGTACAGCGCCATGGTCGCGACGATGGTCGCCGTGTCGGACATCTGCGATCCTCCGGTCCCGCGGACCTGCCCCCGCCGGAGTGTATCGGATGACCCAGCCTTTCGCGGACGCCGGCGACTGCGTCGACGCGGCGATCCGCCGCGTCGGGCGCCGCATCGTCCTGGCCCTGCCGTTGGGTATCGGCAAGCCGGCGGCGATCGCCAACGAGTTCTGGCGCCGTGCCCTTCGCGAACCTTCGCTGGAGCTGACGATCGTCACGGCGCTGAGCCTGTCGCGCCCGCGCCCCGGCGGTGAACTGGAACGCCGGCTGCTGGAGCCCGTCGTCGAGCGCGTGTTCGGCGACTTCGAGGAGCTCGACTACGTCGCCGCCCGGCGCGCCGGCCCACTGCCGGCCAACGTCCGCGTGATCGAGTTCTTCTTCGAGCCGGGCTCGGCACTCGGCCTGCCCGGCGCGCAGCGCGACTACCTGTCATCGAACTACACCCACGTTGCCCGCGACCTTGCGGGGCTCGGCGTCAACGTGCTCGCCCAGGTGGTGGCCCGGCGGCCCGGCCACGGCCCCGAGCCCCGCCTGTCGCTGGGCTCGAATCCGGACGTGACGCTGGACCTGCTGCCCTACCTCGCGGCCGCCCGCGCACGCGGCGAGTCCGTCGCGACCATCGGGGTGGTGCACGGCCAGATGCCCTACATGCCCGGCTCGGCGGAGCTGCCGACCTCGACCTTCGACCTGCTGCTCGAGCACGAGCGCTACGAGCGCAGCCTGTTCTGCCCGCCGAACCCGCCGATCGGCACGGCGGATCACGCCATCGGGCTGCACGTGAGCGGGCTGATCGCCGACGGCGGCACGCTGCAGATCGGCATCGGCGGCCTCGGCGAAGCCGTGTGCTACGCGCTGCTGCTGCGGCACCAGCAGAACCCGGCCTGGCGGCAGGCGCTGCGCGACGTCGGCACCGAGCACTGCGCGGCCACGCTGGACTCGGTGGGCGGCCGCGACGCGTTCCGCGACGGCCTGTTCGGCTGCTCCGAGATGTTCGTCGACCAGATGCTGGATCTCTACCGGGCCGGCGTGCTGCGGCGGCGCGTCTACGACTCGCTGCCGCTGGCGCGCCTGGTCGCGCGCGGCAACCTCGGCGATCGCTTCGACGCGCGCATCCTCGGCGACCTGCCGCACGTCGGGGTCGGCCCGCGGCTCACGGAGGCCGAGTTCGCCTCGCTGCGGCACTTCGGCGTGTTTCGCGCCGACTGCCGATACGAGGGCGGGCGCATCCGCTCGCCCGAGGGCGAGTGGATCCCGGCCGACCTCGGCGACGCGGCCGCCGCCGCGCGCCTCGCCGCCACCTGCCTCGGCCGCGAACTGCGCAATGGCCAGCTGCTGCACGCGGGATTCTTCCTCGGCCCGCGCGGCTTCTACGCGGCGCTGCGCGACATGCCGGAGGCGGAGCGGCGACAGTTCGACATGCGCGGCGTGTCGAGCGTGAACCAGCTCTACGGCGACGACTACGAGCTGCGCGTGCTGCAGCGGCGCGCCGCGCGCTTCGTCAACTCGACGATGATGGTGACGCTGCTCGGCGCCGCGGTCTCCGACGGCCTCGAGGGCGGCCGAGTCGTCAGCGGCGTCGGCGGGCAGTACAACTTCGTCGCCATGGCCCACGCCCTCGAGGACGCGCGCTCCGTGATCTGCCTGCGGGCGTCCCGCCACCACGACGGACGGCCGCGATCGAACATCGTCTGGGAACACGCTCAGGTGACGATCCCGCGGCACCTGCGCGACATCGTCGTCACCGAGTACGGCATCGCCGACCTGCGCGGCCGCACCGACGCCGAGTGCATCGCCGCGCTGCTCAACGTGGCCGACTCGCGCTTCCAGCCCGCGCTGCTCGCCCAGGCCGTGGCCGCCGGCAAGCTGCCCGCGGCCCACGCGATCCCGGAGGCGTTCCGCCGCAACACGCCGGCGCAGCTGGAGCGGGCCCTCGCCGCACACCGTCGCGCCGGGCTGTTCACGGAGTACCCGTTCGGCACCGACCTCACCGAGGACGAGCTGCGCCTGGCGCGCGCGCTGGCGCGGCTGCGGGACGCGGCGCGCAACCCGCTGGCCCGGGTCGCGATCGCCGTCCGGGCCGCGCTGCGCCGCCCGACCGCCGCCGACCTGCCGCTGCTGCGCCGGATGGGACTGGAGCGGCCGGCCGACGGCCGGGAGCGACGCTTGCGCCGTCTGCTGCTCGAGGCGCTCGCCAGGGAACGCGCGGCGGCAGACGTGGTCGAATGACCGGTGGGACCGGCAGGATGCCGGCCCGGGGAAGCGTCTGCGATAATCGCAGACAGGCAAGGAGGCACCCGTGACTACCCTTCTGTTGCTGGCCGGTCTGGCCACGCTGGTCGTCGGCGGCGAACTGCTGGTCCGCGGCGCGTCACGACTCGCACTCGCCACCGGCCTCTCGCCGCTCGTCATCGGCCTGACGGTGGTTGCTTTCGGCACCAGTTCCCCGGAACTCGCGGTGTCGGTGGCCGCCGCGACATCGGGCAACGTCGACATCGCGCTCGGCAACGTGGTCGGCAGCAACATCTTCAACGTGCTGTTCATCCTCGGCGTCTCGGCGCTGATCACGCCGCTCGTGGTCTCGGCCCAGGTCGTCCGCCAGGAAGTGCCGGTGATGATCGGCGCCAGCCTGCTGCTGTTCGCGATGGCCATGAAAGGCGGCGTGACCCGAACCGAGGGCCTCGTGCTCGTCGCGTTGCTGGCCGCCTATACCACCTTCCTGGTGGTCCAGAGCCGCCGGCAGGGAGCCGCAATCGCCGCCGAGTATTCCGCCGAACCGCACGTCGCGGCCGCCGGCCGCGCGAGCGCGGGTCTCGGGATCGCGGTGTTGCTGGTGGTGGCCGGGCTGGTGCTGCTGGTGATCGGCTCGCGCTGGCTCGTCGCCGCGGCGATCGCGATCGCGACCGCCGCGGGCGTCTCCGAACTCGTCATCGGCCTCACGATCGTCGCGGCCGGCACCTCGATGCCAGAGGTCGCCGCCTCGGTCGCGGCGGCGGTGCGCGGCCAGCGCGACATCGCCGTCGGCAACGTTGTCGGCAGCAATACCTTCAACATCCTGGGCGTGCTCGGCATCTCCGCGGTGGTGGCGCCGGTGCCGCTGGCCGTGCCGC
>JBIIDW010000223.1:0-4730 GCA_044238215.1 Steroidobacteraceae bacterium | reverse complement strand
CGGCGTGTTGAGCGGCCCGAAGCGGTGCACTTCGCCGCGCAGGCGCGCGAGCGGTGCGTCGGTGGCCAGCAGGTTCTGTGCCGCGATGCGCCCCACCGCCAGCACCAGGCGCGGCCTGACCAGCGCAACCTGCCGGTGCAGGTACGGCAGGCACTGGCCGACCTCCTCGGGCCGCGGATCGCGGTTGTTCGGCGGCCGGCACTTCAGCACGTTGGCGATGAAGACCGCCGGCCTCGGCAGCTCGATCGCCAGCAGCATCGCGTTCAGCAGTTGCCCTGCGGCGCCGACGAACGGCTCTCCCTGGCGGTCTTCCTCGGCGCCCGGAGCCTCGCCGATCACCATCCAGCGCGCCTGCCGGTCACCCACGCCGAAAACCGTCCGCGTCCGCCCCTCGTGCAGCGCGCAACGGCGGCAGGAGGCCACCGCAGCTTCGAGTTCAGGCCAGTCGACGCCGTCGATCGACGGCGGCGCCAGGGCCGGCGATGCTGCCACGGCGGCCGGCGGCGCTGCGACGGTCACCGGCGACTCCGCGCGCCGCCGCGGCACCCAGGCGTCGATGCCCAGGGCCTCCAGATAGGCCGCCCGCCTGGCAGCGGGCAGGGTCATGCGGCGCCCGGCGGCTCGGCACCGGACGGCCGCCCGCCGCCGCGGCGGAAGCGACGTCCGAGCCACAACGCCGGCGCCGACAGCGCGTAGGTCGAGAACATCGACAGCAGCATGGTGGAAGGCTCGGCCGCGATCAGCGCCAGGAACACCGGGACGATGATGAAATAGGCCAGCTTTACGCGGCGGTCCCAGTCAACCTGCTTCAGGCTCGGGTAGGCGAACCGCGACACCATCAGCGCACCCGCGACCACCGTGACCGAGAACGCCGCCACGAGGCCCTCGAGGCCGGGCTGCCGCCACTCGCTCGAAAACCACACGAACGCCGCCACCAGCGCGGCCGCGGAGGGACTCGGCAAACCCTCGAAGTAGCGCTTGTCGGCCGTTGCCGCGCGGGCGTTGAACCGGGCCAGCCGCAGCGCCGCACAGACGGCGTAGAAGAACGAGGCGATCCAGCCGAAACGGCCGAATGCGTCGCCGAACTCGGCGATCCGCTCGACGCCCCACTGGTAGGCGACGATCGCCGGCGCAACGCCGAACGCCACCATGTCGGCGAGGCTGTCGTATTCCTTGCCGAACACGCTTTCCGTTCGCGTCCAGCGCGCCACCCGGCCGTCGAGGCCGTCGAACACCATGGCGACGAAGACGGCCGCCCCGGCGCGGGCGAAGTCACCGTTGATGGCCGAGACGATGGCGTAGAAGCCGCAGGCCAGGCAGCCCGTGGTCAGCAGGTTGGGCAGCAGGTAGACGCCCCTGCTGGGGGGCGGCCGCGGCGACTCCGGGAGGGTCGGATCAGGGGACATGGACGGGGTCTCGGTTCCGCTGGCGCTGACGCGGCCATGATAGGGGCCGACCGCCTGCCCCACAACGCCGCCGCCCATGACACCCCGGCCCGCCTTCCTTAACATGGCGGCCCCTCACGCTGCCGACGGCAACGCCATGCGCTGGTCCAGATACCCGATCTCCACCGTCAAGGAAACTCCGGCCGAGGCCGAGGTCGTCAGCCACCAGCTGATGCTGCGCGCCGGCCTGATCCGGCGCCTGGCGGCAGGCATCTACACCTGGACGCCGCTGGGGCTGCGCACGTTGCGCAAGGTGGAGCAGATCATCCGCGAGGAGATGGACCGGGCCGGCGCGCTCGAGGTACTGATGCCCGCCGTCCAGCCGGCCGAGCTGTGGCAGGAGTCCGGTCGCTGGGAGCAGTACGGCCCGGAACTGCTCCGGCTGCGCGACAGGCACCACAGGGACTTCGTCATCGGCCCGACCCACGAGGAGGTCATCACGGACCTCGCCCGGCGGGAACTGAAGAGCTACCGCCAGCTGCCCGTGAATTTCTACCAGATCCAGCTGAAGTTCCGCGACGAGATCAGGCCGCGCTTCGGCGTCATGCGTGGACGCGAGTTCATCATGAAGGACGCCTACTCGTTCCACGCGACGCCGGAGTCGTTGCAGGAAGGCTATGACGCGATGCGACAGGCCTATACGCGGATGTTCGCGCGCATGGGCCTGGAGTTTCGCGCCGTGAAGGCCGACACCGGATCGATCGGCGGCACGGCATCCGAGGAATTTCAGGTACTCGCCGATTCCGGGGAAGACGCGATCGCCGTCTCCGATGGCCCTGATCGCTACGCCGCCAACCTGGAACTCGCGCCGGCGCTGCCGCCTGCGGAGCCGCGCGCGCCGGCGACGCAGGCGCTGCGCAAGGTGCCCACGCCCGGGCGCCGCAGCATCGCGGACGTGGCGACGTTCCTCGGCTTGCCCGCCCGGCAGACGCTGAAGCTCCTGGTGGTCGACGGCGCCGAAGGCGGCGTCGTGGCCTTCGTGCTGCGCGGGGACCACGAGCTGAACGCGGTCAAGGCGCAGAAGCTCCCGGGAGTCGCGACCCCGCTGCGGATGGCCAGCCCCGAGGCCGTGCTGCGCGCAACCGGCTGCGAGCCCGGGTTCATCGGTCCCCTCGGGCTGGAATGCCCGGTTTACGCCGATCATGCGGCGCTCGCAGTCAGCGACTTCGTCTGCGGCGCCAACGAGGCCGACACCCACTTCGTCGGCGGCAACTGGGGACGCGACCTGCCGGAGCCGGCGGCGGCCGACCTGCGCAACGTCGTCGCGGGCGATCCCAGCCCCGGCGGCGAGGGCACCCTCGCGATCCGCCGCGGCATCGAGGTCGGTCACATCTTCCAGCTGGGTCGCAAGTACAGCGATGCGATGCAGGCGAGCGTGCTCGACGAGGCCGGCAAGCCGGTGACGATGTGGATGGGCTGCTACGGCATCGGCGTGACGCGCATCGTCGCGGCGGCCATCGAGCAGAACCACGACGCCGCCGGGATCGCCTGGCCGGAGCCCCTGGCGCCGTTCAGCGTCGTCGTGGTGCCCCTGAACGCCGGCAAGGCGCCGCGGGTCGCGGCCGCCGCCGAGACCCTCTACCGCGAGCTGCTCGAGGACGGCGTCGAGGTGCTGCTCGACGACCGCGACGCGCGGCCAGGCGTGAAGTTCGCCGACGCGGAGCTGATCGGCATCCCGCACCGGATCGTCGTCTCGGAGCGCGGCCTCGACGCCGGCCAGCTGGAGTATCGCTGGCGTCGGGCCACGACCAGCGAGCACTGGCCCGCGGCCGAGACGCGGGTGCGGCTGCGGGCACTGCTGGGGCGCTAGCGGCATGCGGGCGGCGCGCCTGTCGGGCATCGCCGTGGCGCTGTTTGCGCTGGCCATGGCCTCGCCTGCCCTGCGTGCGGACCAGCAGCGCGATCCGGAACTGCGCGCGACGGTGCAGCGCGCGATCGCCGAGGCGGACTGCTTCGCCGATCCCTTCGAGGCGGAGGTCTGGTACAAGCTCATGGAGCCGCGCCTGCGGCGCACGGTGAAGGACCCCAAGGAGCGCCTGGAGATCCTCGAGCACGTGTTCTGCGAGGCGCATCGCCCGGGCGAGTCGCGGTTGCCGCCGGGGCTGGTGCTGGCGATCATCGACGTCGAGAGCCGCTTCAACCGCTGGGCCGTCTCACCCGCCGGCGCCGTCGGGCTCATGCAGGTGATGCCGTTCTGGCCGGAGCAGCTGGGCATGCGGCGGCACCAGCTCGTGCGCGTGCCGGACAACATCCGCATGGGCACCGCGATCTTCCGCCACTACATGAAGCGCGAGCGCAACGACGTCGCGCGCGCGCTCGCCCGTTACAACGGCAGCGTCGGTCGCCGCTGGTACTCGGACATGGTGATCCAGCGATGGACGCGCTGGAACGGCGCCGACGACCTAGGCAGACAACCCGCTTCCGCGGCCCGCTGACCGGCAACGCATTTCCAGGACCCCTTCCCATGAGCACCACCCAGGTACTGGTCGTCTTCTACTCCCGGCACGGCGCCACGGCGGAACTCGCGCGGCACATCTGCAGGGGCATCGAGTCCGTGGACGGTGCAAGCGCCGTCCTGCGGACCGTGCCGCCCGTATCGGCGGAAAGCGAACGGGCGCCCCGGCCCGTGCCGGACGCGGGCGCGCCCTACGCCAGCCACGAGGACCTGCGGCGCTGCGACGCGCTGCTGCTCGGCAGCCCCACCCGGTTCGGCAACATGGCCGCGCCGCTGAAGTACTTCCTCGACTCGACTTCGGCGATCTGGGCGGACGGCAGCCTCGCCGGCAAGCCTGCGGCCGTGTTCTCGGGAAGCAGCAGCCTGCACGGCGGCCAGGAAAGCACCCTGCTCACCATGATGATTCCGCTGCTCCACCACGGCATGTATCTGGTGGGCGTGCCCTACTCCGAGCCCTCGCTCACCACGACGCGGTCCGGCGGGTCGCCGTACGGGGCGACCCACTTCACGCCCCAGGGCGGTCCTGCGGGCCTCGCTGACGACGAGCGGGCGGTGGCTCGAACGCTCGGCGCTCGGGTGGCGTCGCTCGCCGTCAGGCTGCGGGAGGCGGATTCCGCGGCTCGCCGAGGATCTCGCGGATGAAGGGCAAGGTGATCCGCCGCTGTGCCGACAGCGCAGCCGAATCGATCCGGTCTAGCAGCGCCGCCAGCGTCGGCATGTCGCGGGGATAGCGGCGCTGCAGATAGCGCGCGACGTCCTCCGGAAGCTCGATGCCCCGCAACGACGCGCGCAACCGCAACGCCGCGGCCTGGTCGTCGTCGTCGAGCGGC
>JBIIDW010000222.1:0-4735 GCA_044238215.1 Steroidobacteraceae bacterium | reverse complement strand
CAGGCGCTTGGCCTTCTCGATCACCATTTCGGCGACCTGCACGTGGCGCGCTGCCGGCTCGTCGAAGGTCGAGGACACGACCTCGCCCTTCACGGTGCGCTGCATCTCCGTCACCTCCTCGGGCCGCTCGTCGATGAGCAGCACGATGAGGTAGACCTCCGGATGGTTCGCCGTGATCGCGGTGGCGATGTTCTGCAGCAGCATCGTCTTGCCGGCCTTGGGCGGCGAGACGATCAGGCCGCGCTGGCCCTTGCCGATCGGCGCGACGAGGTCGATGGCGCGGGCCGTGAGGTCCTCGGTCGAGCCGTTGCCGCGCTCGAGCTTCAGCCGGCGCGTCGGGTGCAGCGGCGTGAGGTTCTCGAACAGAACCTTGTTGCGCGAGCTCTCGGGCGAGTCGTAGTTGATCTCGCCGACCTTCAGCAGCGCGAAGTAGCGCTCGCCGTCCTTGGGCGGACGGATCAGGCCGGAGATCGTGTCGCCGGTGCGGAGGTTGAACCGACGGATCTGCGACGGGCTGATGTAGATGTCGTCCGGGCCGGCCAGGTAGGAGCCGTCGGCCGAGCGCAGGAATCCGAAGCCGTCCTGCAGGATCTCCAGCACGCCGTCACCGTAGATCGGCTCGCCCTTGCGCGCGTGCGCCTTGAGCAGGGCGAAGATGATGTCCTGCTTGCGCGAGCGGGCCATGTTCTCCACGCCCAGCGACTCGGCCAGGTCCACCAGCCGGCCGATCGGCATCGACTTCAGCGTGGTGAGGTTCATCGAGTTGCGCGACGCGGCCAGCTCCTCGGGGCTGATGATTTCCGCATCCTCGCCCGAGTCGATGAACGGGGCGTGATCGATGGGCAGGTCGTCGTGCATCGGGCCGCCGACGTTGCCGTGACGCGGCCCGCGGTTGCCGTCCCTGCCGTGGCGCGGCTGCCCGCCGCCACCACCGCCGCCGCCGCCGCCGCCCTTGCCGGGCCGGTTGCGGCCCTGGTTGCCGAGGTAGCCCCTCACAGGTGGCTGTCCAGGAAAGCCGCCAGCTGCGACTTGGACATGGCCCCGACCTTCTGGGCCTCGACCGAGCCGTTCTTGAAGAGCATCAGGGTGGGGATGCCGCGGATGCCGAACGTGCGCGGCGTCTGGGCATTGTGGTCGATGTTGATCTTGGCGATCGTCACCCGGTCCTTGTACTCGGCCGCGATCTCGTCGAGCATCGGCGCGATCATCTTGCAGGGACCGCACCATTCGGCCCAGAAATCGAGCAGGACGGGCTTCTCGGACTTGAGGACGTCCTGGGCGAACGTGGAATCGCTGGTGTGCACGATGTGAGGGCTGCTCACGCGGGTAAACCTCCGGTTGGAGTGCTGGGAACGCAGGGATGGGAAGGGGGAAGCAGTGCCGGTTTTCGGGCCCGCGGCTGAACGCCGTGTCATGAAGGGCCGTCGAACGGTTACACTAGACCGTTAAAGACGTTCGGGTTTTGCCTCTGGGTGGGCCGGATCGGTGATGCCGGCGGGAGATCAACCATCAAGCGGAAGACGCGACAGTGGCGGTCAGAGCGCCCGTCTGAGGTATTTTTTAGCCTGTCCCGGCACCTTTTGCAAGCACCACCCCGTTCCCCTTCCTGACGGTACTCAATGTCCGACCAACATCTTTCCGACCTGACATTTTCCGCCCTCGACCTTCACCCGGACGTCATGCGCGGCGTCGAGGAGACCGGTTTCGCGCGCTGCACGCCGATCCAGGCCCAGACCCTGCCCATCGCGCTGTCGGGCAAGGATGTTGCGGGGCAGGCCCAGACCGGCACGGGCAAGACGGCGGCGTTCCTGCTGGCGCTGTTCCAGAACCTGCTCAAGCAGCCCTCGCCGCCCACCCGCGGGCCCACCGGCATCCGCGCGCTCGTGATCGCCCCGACCCGCGAGCTCGCGGTGCAGATCCACAAGGACGCGGTCCAGCTCGGCCAGTACACCGGCCTGAAGCTCGCCGTCGTGTTCGGCGGCGTCGACTACGACAAGCAGCGTCGCGAGCTCGAGGGCGGCGTCGACGTGCTCATCGGCACCCCGGGCCGCATCATCGACTACTACAAGCAGCACGTGTTCGAGATGCGGGACGCCCAGGTGGTCGTGCTCGACGAGGCTGACCGCATGTTCGACCTCGGCTTCATCGCCGACATCCGCTACATGCTGCGCCGGCTGCCGCCGCCCGACCGGCGCCAGTCGATGCTGTTCTCGGCCACGCTCTCGCAGCGCGTGCTGGAACTCGCCTACGAACACATGAACAGCCCGGAGCTGATCCGCATCGAGCCCGAGAAGATCACCGCGGACCGCGTCCGCCAGGTCATCTACTACCCGGCGATGGAAGAGAAGATCCCGCTGCTGATCGGCCTGCTGCGCAAGATGGATCCGCACCGGACGATGGTGTTCGTCAACACCAAGCGCATGGCGGAGCGTCTCGAGGACGTGCTGCGAGCGAACGGCGTCGACGCCCAGGCGCTGTCGGGCGACGTGCCGCAGAACAAGCGCCTGCGCTACCTGAAGGACTTCCACGACGGCAATCTGGCGGTGCTGATCGCGACCGACGTCGCCTCGCGCGGCCTGCACATCCCTGAAGTGAGCCACGTCTTCAACTACGACCTGCCGCAGGACAGCGCCGACTACGTCCACCGCATCGGCCGCACGGCGCGCGCGGGAGCCGAGGGCGACGCGATCAGCTTCGCCTGCGAGGAGTACGCGGTCGGCCTGCCGGACATCGAGCAGTACATCGGCCGCAAGATCCCCTACGAGCCCATCGTGCGCGAGCTGCTCGCCGCCGACCTCACCTGGCCGCCGCGCCGGGCCTGGGAGCCGCGGCCCGTCGGCGGCGGCCGTGGCGGTGGCGGCCGCGGCGCCGACCGCGGTGGCCGCGGCGGACCGCCGGGCCGTGGCGGACCGCCGGGCCGTGGTGGCGACCGCGGGCGCGGCGGACCGCCGCCGCGCGGTGACCGCGGCGGTCCCCGCAGGCCGCCTGCCGAATCCCGCGCGCCGGCTCCCGTGGCGGCCGCTCCGGCGGCGCCCGGACCGATGGCGGCGCCCGCCGCTCCGTTGGCGCAGGGCGCAGACGCTGCCGGGACCGCCGGCGGCGCCGAGGGAGCCGCCCGCAAGCGCCGGCGTCGCGGCGGTCGCGGCCGGCGACGCGGCGAAGGCAGCGCAGGTGGCGAAGGTGGCGGCACGCCCGGCACGGGCGCGGCGCCGCCGGCCGAGGGTTAGAGCAGGTCCGCGACCCCGTCGATGGCCTCGAACTCCTCGTGCGCGTGCGGTTCGCGCGAGGTGTCGGGGCGCTTCACGCCGTAGACCCAGCGTATGCCCGAGGCGATCGCCGAGTGCAGCACCGCGGCGCTGTCGTCGACGAACAGCGTCCGCGCCGGGTCGTAGCGTTCGGCCGCGATGGCCGCCTGCCAGAACCGCGGGTCCTCCTTGGGCGCACCGAAGCCGTGCGAAGTGTAGGCGGCGTCGAGGTAGTCCAGCACGCCGGTGCGGCCGTGCTTGATGTCGAGGATCGCCGGGTGGGAATTGGTCATCAGCGCGAGGCGCTTGCCGCGCCAGCGCAGCTGCTCGAGGAAACCGCGCGCGCCGGGCAGCCAGCCGATGCGGCCCGCCTCCTCGCGGTGCAGCGCCTCGACGTCGAGCCGCAGCTCCCTGCTCCAGTACTCGATCGAGTACCAGGCGAGCGTGTGCTGGACCGCGCGGAACTTCGGCCACAGCTCCGCATGGGCCTCGGTCAGCGACAGGCCGTTGGCCTCGGCGTAGACCTCGGGGATGCGCCCCATCCAGACATAGTTGTCGAAGGCGAGATCGAGCAGCGTGCCGTCGAGGTCGAGCAGCACGTGGTCGATCGCGTCCCAGTCGGGCGGTGCGTGCACGGGAGGCGTCATGGTCCCCGTATCATACCGGGCATGACCCCCCCCACGGTCGCCGACCTGCACCTGCACAGCCACCACTCCGACGGACTGCTGTCGCCAGCGGCGATGATTGCGCTCGCGGCCGGGCGCGGCGTGTCGCTCGC
Organism: Steroidobacteraceae bacterium; assembly: GCA_044238215.1. Lineage (GTDB taxonomy): Bacteria > Pseudomonadota > Gammaproteobacteria > Steroidobacterales > Steroidobacteraceae > UBA964. The sequence goes on along the minus strand of JBIIDW010000222.1, from coordinate 712 downwards.
GGCGCTGACGGACCACGACACGCTCGACGGCTGCGTCGAGGCGGCGGTCGCGGCTGCGGCGGCCGGCATCCGCTGCGTCGCCGGGGTCGAGCTGACCGCCGCCTGGCGCGGCCAGTCGGTACACGTGATCGGCCTCGCGCCCGACCCGGACTCCGACACCCTGCAGGCCCACGCCGCTGGCCTGCGCGAACGGCGCCGCGAGCGGCTGCGCACGATCGGCGAGCGCCTGTCGCGCAAGGCCGGCCTGCCCGGCGCGGCGCTGGCGGAAGCGGTCTGCGCCGCCACACCGGTCGCGACGCGCATGCACCTGGCGCGCCGGCTGGTCGATACGGGCCACGCCCGTGACGTCGGCGAGGCATTCGACCGCTGGCTGGGGCGGGGGCAGCCCGGCCACGTACCCGCCGAGTGGCCTGGGCTCGAGGCCACCGTCGCCGCGCTGCGCGCCGCGGGAGCGCAGGTCGTGCTGGCCCATGCCCATCGCTACCGGCTCTCCGCAGGCGCGCTGCGGCAGCTGGTGGCGGAGTTCCGCGCGCTCGGCGGCGACGGCATGGAGGTGAGCGTCGGCGGCATGTCGCGCAACGACCTGGACCGGCTCGCGACGCTCGCCCGGCGCGAGCGGCTCGCAGCGTCCTGCGGCTCGGACTTCCACGACCCGGCGCTGCCGTGGAATAGCCCCGGCCGCTTCGCTAAGCTACCGGCCGACCTCGAGCCG
>JBIIDW010000004.1:0-16491 GCA_044238215.1 Steroidobacteraceae bacterium | reverse complement strand
GCGTTAGACTTGGCGGGCAGTTTATAGGCCCGAGCCTGGAGTTACCCATGTCCGCACCCACCGTCGCCTCGCGCACCCCGATCCCCGTCGACGTCGAGGCGGGCAAGACCTATTGGTGGTGCAGCTGCGGCAAGTCCGCCAAGCAGCCGTTCTGCGACGGCTCGCACAAGGGCTCGGAATTCGTGCCGCAGAAGTACGAGGCCACCACCACGGGCAAGGCCTGGTTCTGCGGCTGCAAGCAGACCGGCAACGCGCCGCTCTGCGACGGCGCCCACAAGAAGCTCCCCTGAGTCCGGTCGCGCGGCGGGCCCGGCGGTGTACGTCACCGGCGCCGCCGACGGCAGCGACCTGAGGCTCGCGCTCGCCGGCGACTGGCGCGCGGCCACGCTCCCCGGGATCGAGTCCGAACTCGCGGGCCTCGGGCTCGCGGGCGTGCGCCGGGTCGCGATCGACGCCGCCGGGCTCGGCACGCTCGATCTCTCCGGCGCCTGGCTGCTGCACGACTTCGCGGCGCGCCTCGGCGCGCAGGGCGTCGAGGTGCAGTGGGCGGCAGGCGCGGCGCCCGAGGCCGTGCGGCTGGTCGCCCGGACGCTGGAGCCGGCCACGGCGGTCACGGGTCCCGAGCCGGGGCGTGCCGGCCTCGACGCGCTGGGGCGCGCGGCCGTCGACCGCATCGGCGGGCTGCGTCGCGGCCTCGGCTTCATCGGCGAGACGGTGGTCCGCTTCGCCGGCGGGGCGCTGCGCCCGCGGCGCTGGCGACTGACGTCGGTCGCCCGGCACGTCTACGACACGGGCATCACCGCCATCCCGATCGTCGCGCTGATCGCCTTCCTGATCAGCGTGATCATCGCCTACATGGGCGCGCAGCAGCTGCTGAAGTTCGGCGCCGACATCTTCGTGGTCGACCTCGTCACCGTCGGCGTGCTGCGCGAGATGGGCGTGCTGCTGACCGCGATCATCGTCGCCGGCCGCTCGGGCAGCGCGTTCGCCGCGGAGATCGGCGCGATGCGGCTCAACGAGGAAACCGACGCGCTGAAGGCGATCGGCGTCGAGCCCGCCGAGGTGCTGGTGCTGCCGCGGCTGCTGGGCCTGGTCATCGCGCTGCCGCTGCTCACGGTCATCGCCGACGCGGTCGGCGTGCTCGGCGGCGCGCTGCTGTGCCACCTGCTGCTCGACATGCCCTACGTGCAGTATTTCCAGCGCGTGCAGGAAGCCATGGGGCCCTGGACCTTCTGGGTGGGCCTGATGAAGGCGCCGGTGTTCGCGCTGCTGATCGGCGCCTCGGGCGCCTACTGCGGCATGCAGGTGCGCGGCTCCTCGCGCGACCTCGGCCGGCTCACGACCGTCGCCGTGGTGCAGTCGATCTTCCTCGTGATCCTGGCCGACGCGCTGTTCGCCGTGCTGTTCATGGAGATGGACATCTGATGGCCGCCGGCGCCGCCCCCGCCGCTGCGCCCGTGCCGGCCATCGAGGTGCGCGGCGTGGTGAACCGCTTCGGCCGCCAGGTCGTGCACGACGGGCTCGACATGACCGTGCGGGCCGGCGAGGTGTTCGGCATCGTCGGCGGCTCGGGCTCGGGCAAGTCGGTGCTGCTGCGGACCATCCTCGGCCTGAACCGCCCGCAGGCGGGCGAGGTGCGGATCTTCGGCACCGACCTCACCCAGCTCGACGACGTCCAGCTGCGCAGCGTCAAGGCGCAGTACGGCGTCACCTTCCAGGCCGGGGCGCTGTTCACCTCGCTGACGGTTCTGCAGAACGTGCAGCTGCCGATGCTCGAGCACCTGGCGCTGGGGCCGCGCGCACTGGAGGAGCTGGCGATGCTCAAGGTCCGGCTGGTCGGCCTGCCGCCCGAGGCCGCCTGGAAGTACCCGTCGCAGCTCTCCGGCGGCATGATCAAGCGCGCGGCGCTCGCCCGTGCGCTGGCGCTGGACCCCCGCCTGCTGTTCCTCGACGAGCCGACTTCCGGCCTCGACCCGATCAGCGCCGCCGCCTTCGACGAACTGCTGATCGGCCTGCAGCGCGACCTGGCACTGACGGTCGTCATGATCACCCACGATCTGGACAGCATTTTCAGAACCTGCAATCGTGTGGGTGTGATCGTCGACCGCAAGATGCTGACCGACAGCCTCGCCGGCATCGTCGGCAACCCCCACCCGTGGATCCAGGCGTACTTCCACGGCGACCGCGCGCGCCGGTTCGGGGCAGACCATGGAACGTGAAGCCAACTACACCGCCGTGGGGCTGTTCGTGGTGATCGCCACCGCCATGGCCGTCGCGTTCGTCTACTGGTACTCGGGTGCGCGCGACCAGCGCACCTACACCCGCTACGAGATCTACTTCGAGGGCTCGGTCAGCGGGCTCAACGTCGGCAGTACCGTGCGCTACCTCGGTGTCGACATCGGTCGCGTGAAGTCGCTGCGCATCGACGGCCGCAACGCCACCCGCGTGCAGGTCATCGTCGACATCGACTCCACGGCGCCTGTCTCCGAGTCGACCGTCGCCGAGCTCTCGCTGCTGGGCGTGACCGGGCTGCTCTACATCGACCTGCTCGGCCGGGCCGGCACGAAGAAGCTGGCCGCTCCGGTGGAGAGCGAGAATCACCCGGTGATCCGCTCGGTGAGGTCGGGGTTCGACGTGTTCTTCAGCGGCATGCCCGACGTGCTCGGGCGCGCCGGCGAGGTCGCGCAGCGCGTGAACATGATCCTTTCCGACGACAACATCGAGGCGGTGAATGCCATGGTCCGCAACCTCGAGGCCTCGAGCCGGACGCTGCCCTCGACGATGCGCAACCTCGACGCGCTCGCGGTCGAGCTGCGCGGCATGTCCAAGGATCTCTCCAGCGTGGCGTCGACGCTGCGCGACGTGACGGTCGAGACCGCGCCGGAGCTCAAGGCCACGATCCAGCGGGTACGCGTCGTCGCCGACAACCTGGCCAGCACGAGCAGCCGGATCGACACCATCATGGCCGAGAACCAGGGCGACATCCGCGCGTTCACGCAGGCCGGCCTGCCCGAGCTCGAGCGCGTCGCGCGCGAGAGCCGCGCGGCGGCGGCGGAGATCCAGGATCTGGTCCGCTCGCTGCGCGACAACCCCTCGCGGCTGATCTACCAGCCCCGCGACGGCGGCGTGGAGATCCCGCGGTGAGCCCGGTGCGTCGCGGGGCAGCGAGCCGTCCTGCCGCCCGGTCGCTGGCGGTGCTTGCGGGGGCCGCGGCCCTCGCGCTGGCGCTGGCCGGGTGCTCCCCGTCGCTGCGCAGCAGCGAACAGGCCGCCACCACCTACGTGCTGCGCCCTGTGGTGGTCGCGGCCCAGGATCCCGCCAGCGAGGCGGCCCGCCGGGCCGCGCGCGCCTCGATCCAGGTGCTGCGCCCTGTGCCGCAGGCGGGATACGTTTCGGACCGCGTGCTGCTGCGGCGCGGCGACCTCAGCCTCGGTTACTACGCTGGCGCGCGCTGGGCCGACAACCTGCCGCGCATGGTGGAGGGGCTCATGGTCAGCACGCTGCGCCTCTCGGGCACATTGCGCTCGGTGCAGGACGACGGTGGACCCTTCCTGCCGGACTACTCGCTACGGCTGACGATCCGCCGCTTCGATGCCGAGCTCGGTGCCGACGGCGTGCCGCGGGTGCGGGTCGCCTTCGACTGCGTGCTGGGCCGGCAGTCGGACCGGCAGGTCGTCGCGGCCTTCACGGCCGAGGGCTCCGCGGTCGCCGCGGAGCACCGGATGTCGGAGGTGATGCCGGCCTTCGAACAGGCGGCCCAGCAGGCGCTGGCGAGCGCGGCGTCGCAGCTGCTCGCGGCGGTGGGTGCCGACGAGCCGGTGCGCCCGGCGCCGCGCGCCCCCTAGAACGTCGACAGCCCGGTCGCTTCCATGATCCGGAAGGCCCAGTAGCGCGACTGGGCGGGATCGGCGTAGGTGCCGAAATCTGCGGTGTACTCGATCCCCGCGGGCGCCAGGTTGTTCCACAGCGTGTCGAACCAGGTTGCCGCGTCCCGCGCGGGCGCGGAGCCCGACGGCAGCTCGACGGCGACGTTCGCTTCGAGGTTGAAGTCGCCGACGTTGCGGCGCGTCAGGTTGGCCGAGCCGGTGGTGAGCCAGGTGCGCCCGCCGCGGGTGATCGCCACCAGCTTGGCGTGGAACTGCTCACCGTGCGTCCGGTACCAGCGCACGCGGATCGCGCCGTCGCTGCGGGCGACCAGCTCGGCGGCCACTGGCCGGTTCGGGATCCCGCTGCGGACCCTGCCGAAGGCGTCCTTGTTCGGGTCCAGCAGTACGCGCACCTGCGCGCCGCGCGCGGCCGCCGCCAGCAGCGCGTCGATCACGTTGCGTTCGGCCAGGTAGAACATCGCCACGTCCACGCGGTCGCCGGTTCCCGTGGCCGCGAGTTGCTCCAGCAGGGCGTCGAGGATCGCGCCCTCGGTGAGGACGCGTACCGTCGCAGCGGCGGCGCCCGGCCCTGGCGCCGCGGGGGCGGCCGGCGGCAGTGGGAGCGCCTCGCCGCGCCAGCCGGAGAACCGCGCGACCTGCTGCTCGCTGTCGATGAGCGCGCGCAGCATGTCGCCGCGCAGCTGCAGCGCGGCGTTGGAGTGCGCGCTGCTCGCGTCGTGGGGGTTCGACGACCCGACCAGGCCGACGAGTCCGCCGGCGCCGTCGTCCGCGATCAGCACCTTGCGGTGGTTGGCCTTGAAGTTCAGCAGCCGCGCCCAGGCCCGGAAGGTCACCCTCGAGGGCCCCTCGGCGAGCGGGTTCGGCAGCCAGCCCGCGCCGCGACCGTCGCCGCTCCACCAGCGGATCGCGAGCCGCCAGAACGCGGAATAGGCCGGATTCGGGTCGCGCAGCCGGTCGAGGTCGGTGCGCACGACCTCGACGCCGGCGGCTGCGAGGCGGTCCAGGTCGGCCGACGGCTGCCCGCCGTAGACGTCGTTGACCGGGTCGGTGATCAGCAGCACGCGAAGCTCCGGGCGGGCGCGCCGGGCCGCGACGAGCGCCTCCGTGAGCTCACGCGACAGCGGGCGGAGCGGGTTTCCGCTCGTGCTGGCCGGGTCGGTCGCGCCGCCGTGCGCGTTCAGCAGGAACTGGTCGAGCAGCACGAAGCGGCGTGCGGCGGCGATCATTGCCAGCTTCTCGTCGAAGATCGCGTGCTGCAGCACCGGCCGGCCGAAGCCGTCGGCGGTCGTGACGTCGAACAGCAGCCGCAGGTCGTCCGGGGCCACCGGCAGCGGCGCACTGGCGATCCGCAGGCCGGGCGGCAGCGGCTTGGCGGAGTGCCACGCGCCGGTGCCCACGAGGGCCGCGAAGGCGGCCAGCAATACTCCGCGCCGCAGCCACAGCGCCTTGCCCGATGCACGACGGGGCAGCCCCGGCGGGGCCGGGACTGCCTGCTGCGCGCGCGCATCGAGAGCCATGGGGCCGATTCTAGCGGCACGCCGCGCCCGATCAGGCGCCGGCCTCGAGCTGTTCGCCGAGTTCCAGCCAGCGCGTCTCGAGGGACTCGATGGTCCTGACCGCCGCCGCGTGAGCCTCCAGGGTCTTGCGCTGGTGGGCAGCGTCGCTGCGGGAATAGAACTCCGGATCGCCGAGTTCGAGTTCGAGGGCGCCGCGGCGCGACGACCAGGACTCGAGCTCGCGCTCGACGCGCCGCAGCTCCGCCCGCAGCGGCGCGAGCTGGTTGCGCGCCTCGGCTTCGCGGCGCCGCTGCTCGCGACGGTCCACGGCTGGTCGCGGCGGGGCCTCCTCCGCGGGGACCTGCCGCCTCGCCAGCCATGCGGCGTAGTCGTCGAGGTCGCCGTCGAAGGGGGTCGCGTGGCCGTCGGCCACCAGCAGGAACTCGTCGCAGACGCCGCGCAGCAGCGCCCGGTCGTGCGACACGACGACGACGGCCCCGGCGAAGTCCTGCAGCGCGAGCAGCAGCGACTCCCGCATCTCGAAATCGAGGTGGTTGGTGGGTTCGTCCAGCAGCAGCAGGTTCGGACGCCGCGCCACGAGGATCGCCAGCGACAGGCGGGCCCGCTCGCCGCCCGAGAAGCGGGCTACCGTGTCGAACACGCGATCGCCGCGGAAGCCGAAGCGACCGAGGTGGTCGCGTTTCTGCTGCTCGGTCCAGGCTGCCACCCCCGGTCCGCCGCGGCGGGACAGTTCGAGCATGGCTGTGCCTTCCGGATCGAGCTGGTCCACCTCGAGCTGGGCGAAGAAACCCGTCTCGAGGTCCGGGGAGGCAGTCCGGACGCCCTGCAGCGGCTCGGCGTCGCCCGCGATCAGGCGCATCAGCGTGGACTTGCCCGCGCCGTTGCGGCCGAGGATGCCGAGCCGCGCACCCGGCGCGATCGACAGCGCGACGCCCTGCAGCACGACCCGGTCGCCGTAGCCGGTGGCCGCGCGCTCCAGCGTGACCAGCGGCCGGGGCAGGCGGCGGGGTTCGGCAAACGCCCACTCGAACGACGATTCCTCGCGCAGCTCGACGATGGCCGGCAGCCGCTCGAGCCACTTGAGCCGGCTCTGGGCCTGGCGGGCCTTGCTCGCCTTGGCCCGGAAGCGCTCCACGAACCCCCGCACGTGATCGGCCTCGCGCCGCAGCCGCTCGTTGGTGGCGCGCGCCTGCGCGACCCGCGCGGCGCGCTGCGTCTCGAACGCCGAGTAGTTGCCGGCGTAGCACTCCACCCGCCGGTCGCGGATGCTGACGATGCGCCCGACGACCGCGTCGAGGAACTCCCGGTCGTGGGAGACCAGCAGCAGCGTTCCCGGGTAGGCGCGCAGCCAGCCCTCGAGCCACAGCACGGCGTCGAGGTCGAGGTGGTTGGTCGGCTCGTCCAGCAGCAGCACGTCCGAGCGGCACATCAGCGCCCGGGCGAGGTTGGCCCGCATGCGCAGCCCGCCCGAGAACTCGTCGATCGGCCGGTCGATCGCCGCGGTGTCGAAGCCGAGTCCGTCGAGCAGCGAGGCGGCGCGCGTGCGGGCCGTGTAGCCGCCCAGCCTGGCATGCTCCTCGAGCAGCGCGGCGTGGCGCAGCCCGTCGCGGGCGGCATCCGCTGCGGCGAGCTGCCGCTCGGTGGCGCGCAGCGCCTCGTCGCCGTCGATCACGTACTCGACGACCGGCTGCTGCCCGCGCGGCAGTTCCTGAAGCACCGAGGCGACCGCCAGCCCGGGCGGGCGCTCGAACTCGCCGGCGTCGGGCGCAAGGTCGCCGCGGACCAGCGCCATCAGCGTCGACTTGCCGCAGCCGTTGCGGCCCACGATGCCGACTTTCTCGCCGCGGTAGATGCTGAAGGTGGCCTGCTCGATCAGCGGCTCCGGGCCGCGGCGCAGCCGCAGGTCGCGAAGGTTGATCACCGGCGGACTCAGCCGCCGGTGCGGCGCCCGGCCGGCCCGGGTGCGGGCAGCAGCGACGCGTACGGAACGACGCCGGCGTCCTGCTGCACCAGCAGCGCCCGCAGCTGCTCCGCCGTCACGGTCTCGCCGAACAGGCGGCCCTGGCCGAAGTGGCAATGGTGCTGGCGCAGGAAGTCGAGGTGTCGCACCGACTCGATGCCCTCGGCGATCACGTCCATGCCGAGGTTGCGGCCCATCTCGATGATGGTGCGGACGATCGTGGTGTCGCTCTCGTCCTCGCCGGCATTGCGCACGAAGGACTGGTCGATCTTCAGGGTGCCGATCGGGAACTGCTGCAGCGACGACAGCGACGAGTAGCCGGTGCCGAAGTCGTCGATCGACAGGTGCAGGCCCATCGCGTAGAGCTCGTTGAGCATCTTGCGCGTGCGCTTCGGGTCCGCCATCAGCGTGGTCTCGGTGATCTCGAGCTCGAAGGCGGTGGGCGACACCGAGTGGCTGCGGAACACCGAGCGGCAGCGCAGGATGAAGCTCGCCTGCCTGAGCTGCTTCAGCGACAGGTTCAGCGAGATGCGCCCCGGGTCGCGAACCTCGTCGAGCATGGCCCGGTAGTCCATGCAGACGCGGTTGAGCACCCACTCGCCGATGGCGTTGATGAGGTTGGTTTCCTCGGCGAGAGGGATGAACTGCGACGGCGCCACGTCGCCCTGGCCGGGAATGCGCCAGCGCAGCAGCGCCTCGGCGCCAATGATGCGGCCGTCGCGCAGGTCGACCTTGGGCTGGTAGCGCACCACGAGCTCGTCGCGCTCGAGCGCGCGCCGCAGCTTGCTCTTGAGCATCAGCCGTTCCTCGGCCGCGGCGTTCATCTCCGGGGCGTAGAACGAGAACGTGTTGCCGCCGCTCTGCTTGGACGCGTACATCGCAGCGTCGGAGTTGCGGATCAGGTCGATGACGTTGTCGGCGTCGGCAGGGAACAGCGCCACGCCGATGCTGGCGGTCAGGAAGACCTCCTCGGAATGGAGCTCGTAGGCGGCGCCGACCTCGTCGAGGATGCCGCGCGCAAGGTGGGCCACGGCGCCGCGGCTTTCCTGGGAGGCCGGCAGGCCGTCGAGGAACACCGCGAACTCGTCACCGGCGAGACGGCCGACGACCGCTTCGCCGGGAACGACCCGCGTGAGGCGCTCGGACAGTGTCTCCAGCGCGCGATCGCCGGCGGCGTGGCCGAAGGTGTCGTTGACTTCCTTGAAGCCGTCCATGTCGAGGTAGAGCAGCGCGACGCCCGTGCCCGTGCGCCCGCCGCGGGCGATGGCCTGCTGCAGCAGGTGCTGGAACTGCATCCGGTTCGGGATCTTGGTCAGCGCGTCGTAGCGGGCGAGGTAGCGGATGCGCCGCTCCGCGCGCTTCGCCTCGGTGATGTTGCGCGCGACGAAGATCAGTCCCTGGAACTGCGGGTCGTCGCTGGCGATCGTGGAGCGGCTCAGCGACACCGGCACGGACTGGCCCTCTCGGGTGCGCAGGACCGTCTCGCGGACCTCGCCCGAGGCCGACCGCGGATCGAATTCCGCGCGCTCCGCCTCGTCGAGGAAGGAGGCGATGTTGCGACCGACGATCTCGCTCTCGGGTTGCCCCAGCAGGCGGCGCGCGGCGAAGTTGGCGACCTTGACCACGCCCTCCGGCGAGGCGACGAATACCGCGTCGGCCATGCTGCCGAGCACGCTGTGCACGTAGTCGCGGCTGAGGGTGCCCTGGCGCAGGCGTTCCCGCAGCAGCTCGAGTGCCTCACCGAGCGGGGCGAACTCCCCCGCGTCGGCCTGCTCGACGGCCTCGCCGTATTCGCCGCGACCGAGCCGCTCCGCGCTGCGCACCAGCGCGTCGACCGGAGCGGTCACGCCGCGCCGCAGCCAGGCGATGAACAGCAGGCCGGCGGCAAGCACGCCGATCGCGGCCACCGCGGCCGCAACCGGCAGCGCCGCCCCGGGCGGCAGCGTGCGCAGCGCGAGCGCCACGCCGGTCGCCGCCAGCAGAGCCAGCAGCAGGCAGGACACGGCGATGCGCGTGGGCAGTTGCATGGGCAGTTGGCGGGTGGCCCGCCTGTGCGGGCCGGACGGGGTCCAGAGGCCGGCGTTGCCCCATATTAGCGCGCGGTTCGACCCCGCCACCACGGTCGTTGTGTATGCTTTCCCGACATTACGAAGGGGGCATGGCCGTGCAGATCGAGGTTTTCTCGGACGTCGTCTGTCCCTGGTGCTACGTCGGCTTCGTCCGGCTGCGCCAGGCGCTTGCGGCCCGTCCGGACCTGCCCGCCGAGGTCACCTGGCTGCCCTTCGAACTCAATCCCGGCCTGCCGCCCGAGGGGCGCGACCGGCGCGAGTACATGCTGGAGCGCTTCGGCGACGTCGACCGGTTTGCGGCCGGCCAGCGCCAGCTCGAGGGGGTGGGGGTGGAACTGGGCATCGATTTCCAGTTCGCGCGCGTCACGCGGGCGCCCAACACCCGACGCGCCCACATGCTGCTCGCCCATGCGCGCCGCGCCGGCTTCCAGACCGAGGTCAAGGGCGCGCTGCTGGAGGCGCATTTCTCGCGCGGCCTCGACGTCGCCGATCCGGCCGTGCTGGCGGGTATCGCGGCGGCCTGCGGGCTGGACGGCGACGCGGCGCGCCGGGCGGTGGACGACCCGGCGCTGCGCAGCGAGGTCGAAGCGCTCGAGGCGCTGGCGCACCGCTGGCAGGTCAGTGGCGTGCCGACCTTCGTCTTCGACCGGCGGCAGGCCTTCTCGGGGGCGCAGCCGCTCGAGGTCTTCCTGCGCGTGTTCGAGGCTCTGCAGGGCGGCGGCTCCGCGCCGTCGACTACGCACTGAGGCGGACGTGCTGGATCCGCTGGCGCTGACCGGTCGCTCGCGCAGCCACGTCGTCGAACTCGACGTGCCGCGTTGTACCCTGCACCCGGCCGTGGTGGAGCCTTTCCTGGCGATGCGCGGCGCGGCGCTGGCGGCCGGCATCGACCTGGCGCCGGCGTCCTCGTTCCGCGACTTCGCCCGCCAGCGAACGATCTGGAACGCCAAGTTTCGCGGCGAGCGTCCGGTGCTGGACCGGGCCTGCCGCGAGCTGGACGTCGCCTGCCTCGCGCCGGCGGAACGGGTCGAGGCGATACTCGCGTGGTCGGCCCTGCCGGGCGCGAGCCGTCACCATTGGGGCACGGACCTCGACGTGTACGATCGTGCGGCGCTTGCCGACGGGCAGTCGCCGCAGCTGGTGCCCGCCGAGTACGCGGCGGGCGGCCCGTTTGCACGGCTCGCCGAATGGCTGGACCGGCACATGCACCGCTTCGGATTCTTCCGGCCCTACGTCGCGGATCGCGGCGGCGTCGCGCCGGAACCCTGGCACCTGAGCTACGCGCCGCTCGCCGAGGGGTTCGCCGCAGCCCTGACGGCCGAACTCCTGGCCGACGCGCTGCGCGGCGCGGACGTCGCGGGCGAGGACGCGCTGCTGGACTCGATCGGTGCGCTGCATGCCCGGTTCGTCCGCGGCGTCGAGGCCGCGCCGAGGCGGGCGCTGCGGGACGCTTTTCAGGTCCAGGCGCGCCTGACGTAGCCGGCCGTCAGGTCGCGGACGTTGCCGACCGGATCGGGCACCGCCGTGAACACCGGCGGATTGCGGCGCAGCATCCTCCAGCTCTCGTTGCGCAGTACCTGGCGCAGGTAGGTGAGGTTGCGCTCGATCGCCTCGATATAGGGATTGCGACCGCCGAACAGGATCTCGTAGTAGCGATAGGCGGCACCGAACTCGCCGTCGAGCCGCTTGCGCCGCACCTGCTGCATGAACTCCGGCGTCTGGCGCAGCAGGTCGATGCCGGACGCGTAGATGACGCGCCGGTAGCCCTCGGCGCTGGTCGGCAGGGCCACGCCACCCAGCACGAACTCCGGATAGAGCCGGTCGCGGCACTTCTCGAGGTAGCAGCGGTCGGCCATCTGAGCGGTGAAGTCCGCGGTGCCGAGCAGTCGCCCTAGGGCGTGGTCGCGCGGGTCGTCCAGCCGGATCTTCGCTATCGGCTTCTCGTAGCCCGTGTAGTGGATCAGCTCGATGGCGACGGGGACCCAGTCGGCGAGGCCGACCACCGGCAACCACTGCACGAGATGCCGCGCGCCGCGCGACACGTGCGTGCGGGTGAACTCCGCGCCGTTGACCGCGTCGGTCTCTTCGCGCCCGCGCAGGTAGCCGGCGTCGTGGAACAGCGCCACGACGATGCCGAAGGCGGCGCGTTCGCCGCCGAGACGATCATCCGGGGACGCCTGCCGCTCGTAGCCGACCATCAGGCGCGCCAGCGCGAGTGTGATGTCGAGGGTGTGCTGCAGGTCGTGATAGAGCGTGTCGACCCCGACCCACGACGTGTCACGACCGGCGAACAGGTCGACGAGCCTCGCGAACGAGCGTTCGACGGCGTCGAACGGCGCCCGCGGCCAGGTCTCCGAGAACAGCTGGGCGACGGCGAGCCGCACGGCGTCTGGCGAGCTCACCTGCACCGTGTTGGTGACGTCGTAGTCGCTGCGCCGCGGATTGATGGCCGGTCCCCTTCTCGTTTGGTTCGTCGACGGATGCCCGGCAGGCCCGCGCGGCACGGCTGCACCGGCGTCGGCATTGGGGACGAACGGCAATCTAGGTGGCGTCGCGGACATCGGCGAGGAACCGGCTCCCGGGTTCCCGGGTTTTCGCAATTCTATATGTCAAAGGTCGCGATCACGGGAGCGTGATCCGACGGACGGTCGGCGCGGCGGGGCTCGCGGTCGATGCCGCAGGCGGAGCAGCGCGCGGCGAGCGGCGTGGCGGCGAGCACCAGGTCGATGCGCAGACCGTGGTTGCGGCGGAAGGCGCCCTGTCGGTAGTCCCACCAGCTGTAGCTGCTTTCCGGCTGCTCGAACGACCGGAACACGTCGACGAGGCCGGCGTCGAGCAGTCGGCGCAGCGCGGCGCGCTCCGGTTCGCTGACGTGCACGCTGCCGGCCCAGGCCACGGGATCGTGCACGTCGCGATCCTCAGGCGCGATGTTGAAGTCGCCCAGCACGACGAGATTGGGGTGGGCGCGCGCCTCGGTGGCGAGCCAGGCGTGCAGCGCGTCGAGCCAGCGCAGCTTGTAGGCGTATTTCTCCGAGCCTACGGCCTGGCCGTTCGGCACGTACAGGTCGATCACGCGCAGTCCGCCGGTGTCCACCGCGAGCACGCGTCGCTGCTCGTCCTCGAATCCCGGGATGCCGGTTTCGATCACCGTCAGCGGCTCGCGCGACAGCACCGCGACGCCGTTGTAGGTGCGCTGGCCGCTCCAGGCGGCGTGGTAGCCGAGGGCCGCCAGTTCCGCGGCGGGGAAGTCCGGGTCGGTGAGCTTGGTTTCCTGCAGCGCGACCACGTCCGGGCCGGCATCCTGCAGCCATCCGGCGAGCTGCGGCAGGCGCACCCGCAGCGAATTCACGTTCCAGGTGGCGATCCTGCGAGTGCTCATGCCCGGGTGCGCCTGCGGCTCAGCCGGCGATGCCGTGCTGGCGCAGCAGCGGGCCGATGTCCGGGCCCCGTCCGCGGAACTCGACGAAGGCCTCCAGCGCATCGCGGCTGCCGCCACGCGACAGGATCGCGTCGTGGAAGCGCCGCGAGGTCGCCGGGTCGAACACGCCGGCTTCCTCGAACGCGCCGAACGCGTCGGCGGCGAGCACCTCGGCCCACTTGTAGCTGTAGTAGCCCGCGGCGTAGCCCCCGGCGAAGACGTGACCGAAGCTGTGCGGGAAGCGGTTCCACGCCGGCGGCCGGATCACCGCGACCTCGCCCCGGACTCCCTCGAGAACCTCGCGCACGCGGCCGCCGTGCTCCGGGTCGTAGCCCGCGTGCAGCCGGAAATCGAACAGGGCGAACTCGAGCTGGCGCACGGTCGCGAGCCCCGCGTGGAAGTGCCGGGTGGCGATCAGCTGCGACTGCGTGGCGGCGGGCAGTGGCGCCCCCGTCTGCCAGTGTCCGGCCAGCGTGCCCAGGACTTCCGGATGCCAGGCGTAGTTCTCCATGAACTGGCTGGGCAGCTCGACGGCGTCCCAGGACACGCCGTTGATGCCCGCGATCGACGGATAGCGCACGCGCGTGAGCATGTGGTGCAGGCCGTGGCCGAACTCGTGGAACGCGGTGACCACGTCGTCGTGGGTGAGCAGCGCCGGCCGGCCCTCCGCGGGCGGCAGGACGTTGAGCACCAGGTAGGCGACCGGCAGGCTCGAGCCCGTTGCGAGCTCCTTGCGGCCCACGCACTCGTCCATCCAGGCGCCGCTGCGTTTGCGCGGACGCGCGTAGGGGTCGAGGTAGAAGCTGCCCACGGCCCGACCGTCGGCCGATTCGATGGCGAAGTAGCGCACGTCGGGATGCCAGGTCGGCGCGTCGCGGCGCTCGATGATGGTCACGCCGAACAGGCGCCGGGCCACCGCGAACAGTCCGTCGAGCACGCGCGGCAGCGGGAACCACGGGCGCAGTTCCTCCTGCGACACCGAGTGCCTCTCACGCTGCAGCCGCTCGGCGTGGAAGCCGACGTCCCAGGCCTCCAGCGGCCCCTGGCCGGCATGGCGCTCGAGTTCCGCGTACTCGCGTTCGGCCGCGGGCCGTGCCGCGCGCGCGAGCCCGCTGAGGAAGTCGAGGACCTCGCCGGTGGAACGCGCCATGCGCGTGGCCAGCGCGTAGTCGGCGTAGTTCGCGAACCCGAGCAGGCGGGCCGCCTCGTGACGCCGGCGCAGGATGTCCTCCATGACCGGCCCGTTGTCCCAGCGGCCTGCGTGCGGCCCGGCGTCGGAGGCGCGCGTGGTCCAGGCCTCGTAGAAGTCGCGGCGCAGCTGGCGGGATTCCCCGTCGGTCATCACCGCCACGTAGGTCGGCTGGTCGAGACCGAGCAGCCACCCATCGCGGCCCGCCTCGCGGGCGCGGCGTGCTGCGCGCTCGACGATCGCCTCGTTCAGCCCGCGCAGGTCCGCCGGGTCGGCGACGTGCCGGGTCCACGCGTTGGTGGCGTCGAGCACGTTCTGCTCGAACGTCGCGCCGAGGCTCGACAGCTCGCTCATCAGCTGCTTGAAGCGTGCCTTGCGGTCGGTGTCCAGCGCGACCCCCGCCAGGCGGAAGTCGCGCAGCGCGTTGTGGACGACGCGCGCCTGCTCGGTCGACAGCCGGGACCCCTCGCGTTCCTGTACCGCCAGGTAGGCGCGATACAGCGCCTCGCTCTGCGCGAGGTCCGTCTGGTACTCCGACAGCAGCGGCAGGCAGGCGTTGTAGGCGCCGCGCAGGGCTTCCTCGTCGAGCACGCCGTTCAGGTGGCTGACCGGCGACCACGCGCGGGCCAGGGCGTGCTGGGCGTCCTCCAGCGGCTCGACCACGCTGGCGAACGTGGGCTCCGTCGTCTCGGAAACGGCGGCCAGGCGGCGCCGGCCGCGCTGCAGCAGCTCGCGCACGGCGGGCTCGACGTGCTCGGGTCGGATCTCGGCGAAGGGCGGCAGCTCGTGGCCGGCCAGCAGCGGGTTTTCCATGGCGCGCATTCTAGGCAAGCGCCGCGCAGGTGTCGCGGCCGCGCGTGTAACATCCGGGGCCTTCCGGTTCCGGGGTGGCGCGCATGGCGGAAACGAACTACGACCTGATCGTGCTCGGCGGCGGCAGCGGCGGCCTGGCCTGCGCCCAGCGCGCGGCCCAGTACGGCGCCCGCGCGCTGCTGGTCGAGTCCGCGCGGCTCGGCGGCACCTGCGTCAACGTCGGCTGCGTGCCCAAGAAGGTGATGTGGAACGCCGCGCAGATCGCGCACGCGGCGCACGACGCCGGCGAATACGGCTTCGACCTCGCGCTTCGCGGGCTCGACTGGGCGGAGCTGAAGCGCCGGCGCGATGCCTACGTGCTGCGGCTCAACGGCATCTACGAACGCAACCTCGCCAGCCGCAGGGTCGACCTGGTCCGCGGGCACGGGCTCCTCGAGGCGCCCGGCACGGTCCGCGTCGGGGACACGCGCTACCTGGCGCCCCAGATCGTGATCGCCACCGGCGGCACCCCGGCGGTTCCGGCCGTGCCCGGCGCGGCGCTCGGCATCACCTCCGACGGTTTCTTCGAGCTGGATTCGCAGCCGCGGCGGGTGGCCGTCGTCGGCGGCGGCTACATCGGCGTCGAACTCGCCGGCGTGTTCGCGGCGCTGGGCAGCGAGGTCACGATCGCCGTGCGCCAGGACCGGGTGCTGCGCGGCTTCGACACCATGCTGTCGGACGGCCTGATGAAGATCATGCGCGACGAATCGGTGGCGATCGAGACCCGGGCCGTGCCGCAGGCGCTGCGCCGCGACGGCGACGGCGCGCTGCGGCTCGCGCTGGAAGGCGGCCGGGAACTCGGGCCCTTCGACGCGCTGGTGTGGGCCACGGGGCGGCAGCCCGCGAGCGCGGGCATCGGGCTGGCCGAGGCCGGCGTCGCGCTGGACGGGCAGGGGCACGTCGTGGTCGACGCGCTGCAGCAGACCTCCATCGCGGGCCACCATGCGATCGGCGACGTCACCGGTCGCGCGCTGCTCACGCCGGTGGCCATCGCCGCCGGCCGGCGGCTCGCCGACCGGCTGTTTGGCGGCATGGCAGGCCGGCACCTCGACTACTCGCTCATCCCTACCGTGATCTTCAGCCACCCGCCGATCGGCACGGTCGGGCTCACCGAGGCCGAGGCGCGCGAGCGACACGCCGCCGAGGGCGTCAAGGTCTACACCTCGGGGTTCGTGCCGATGTATCACGCGCTGACCACCCGCAAGCCGCGTGCCGAGATGAAGCTCGTGACCGTCGGACCCGAGGAGCGCATCGTCGGCCTGCACGTGCTGGGCGCCGGCGCCGACGAGATGCTGCAGGGCTTCGCCGTGGCCGTGAAGATGGGCGCCACCAAGCGCGACTTCGACGACACCGTCGCCATCCACCCGACGAGCGCCGAGGAATTCGTCACCATGCGGTGACCGGCCTGTCCGCGGGGTACACGCGAAGCGCATCCGGGTTGACGCCGGGGCGCGGCTGGCGCGCAATGCCCTGCCACAGGGAGTGTCACCGCCATGTCCGAATCCCCCGCCGGGCAGAAGCTCGGCCCCGTCCGGCTCGCGCCGGGCGTCACCCGCGGGCACGCGCTGTCCTATCTTTGGGCGGCGTTCGTCAGCATCG
>JBIIDW010000220.1:0-4744 GCA_044238215.1 Steroidobacteraceae bacterium | reverse complement strand
CCTCGCGGGTCCAGAACACCTTGACCGGCCGCCCGGCGCCGTTGGCGACGTGCGTGGCCTCGACGACGAAGTCGGAGTCGCCGGAGGCGCGACGGCCGAAGCCGCCGCCGAGGAAGGTGGTGTGCAGCGTGACCGCCGCAGGCGGGATGCCGAGCGCGGCGGCGGCGGCCTGCGCGTCCTGCGACTGCTGCTGCGTCGGCGCCCAGATCTCGCACCGGCCCGGCGTGACGTGCACCGTCGCGTTCATCGGCTCCATGCAGGCGTGCGCGAGGTACGGGAACTCGTACTCGACCTCGAGCGTCTTCGCGGCGCCGGCCAGCGCCTTGTCGACGTCGCCAGTGTTCTCGCCGACCGCGCCGGGCTTGCTCGACAGCGCGCGGAATGCGTCGCGCAGCGCGTTCGTGGACACCCGGTCGTTGCCGCGCGCGTCCCAGTCGACGACGAGCGCGTCGCGACCCTTGAGCGCGGCCCAGGTGTGCTTCGCCAGCACCGCGACCCCGGAGGGAACCTGCTTGACCTCGACGACGCCGGGCACGGCCCGCGCCGCCTTGTCGTCGAAGCTGCGCACCACGGCGCCGTGGACCGGCGCGCGGGCGACCACCGCCACGAGCATGTCCGGCAGGTCGACGTCGCTGCCGAACACGGCCTGGCCGGTCACCTTGACGCGGTTGTCGAGGCGCTTCTGCGGCTTGCCGATGTAGCGGAAGTCGCGCGGGTCCTTGAGCCTGACCGTGTCCTTGGCGGGGGCCGGGAGCTTCGATGCCGCCTCGGCCAGCGCGCCGTAGCTGGCGCGGCGTGAGCCGTCGGTGACGACCCCGTCTTCCGTGCGCAGGCTGGCGGGATCGACGTTCCAGCGGGCTGCTGCGGCGGCGATCAGCATCGCGCGCGCGGTGGCGCCCACCTGGCGCAGCGCCTCGTAGGTGGTGAACTGGCTCATGCTGCCGCCCGTGAACTGGGCGGGCAGGAAGGGGTGGTTGAACACCGGGTCGACGCCTGCGATCTCGACCGCGAGGCGCTGCGGGTTCACGTCGAGTTCCTCGGCGAGCACCATCGGAATGCCGGTGTGGATGCCCTGGCCCATCTCGCTCTTGCCGATGATCGCCGTGATCGTGTCGTCGGAGGAGATGCGGACGAAGGCGTGGGGCTTGAAGTCGACCGGCGGCGTTCCGGCGGCGCGCCCCGCGCCGCTGCGCGCGAAGAGCTCCGGCGCCACGTAGATGCCTGCGGCAGTGCCCGCCCCGACGACGCCGAGGCCGATCAGGAAGTGCCGGCGGCCGGCGTTGACGTCCGCCGCGCGATCCTCGCCGCTCACGCCGCACCTCCGCCGCGCTTGATCTCGGCAGCGCGCTTGATGGCGGCGCGGATTCGCGGGTACGTGCCGCAGCGGCAGAGGTTGCCGTTCATCGCCGCGTCGATGTCGGAGTCGCTCGGGCTCGGGTTGGACTCGACCAGCGCCGCGGCCGACATGATCTGCCCGGACTGGCAATAGCCGCATTGCACCACGTCGAGCTCGATCCACGCCTTCTGCACGGCGTGGCTGGCGTCAGCCGACAGGCCCTCGATCGTCGTGATCCTGCCCCCCGCCGCGACGGAGACGGGGGTGGAGCAGGAGCGGACCGGCTGGCCGTCGAGGTGGACTGTGCAGGCGCCGCAGAGCGCCATGCCGCAGCCGTACTTGGTGCCGGTGAGCTTGAGCAGGTCGCGGATGGCCCACAGCAGGGGCATGTCGGGATCGGCGTCGATTTCGCGGGCGACACCGTTGACGTTAAGGGTGATCATGTGGGGCTCCAGGAAAATCCGTCGCCAGGGATCCGGGTCCGCCAGAATATACCGGACTCGTTCACGGGAGTTCAGGTCTTGGAAATCGAGTTCTACGGCGCCGCCGGCGAGGTCACGGGTTCCTGCCACGTACTCCGCGCGGCCGGCCAGGAGCTGCTGCTGGACTGCGGGATGATCCAGGGCGGCCGCGACGCTGCGCAGCGCAATCGCGAGCCCTTCGCGTTCAATCCGCAGCGCATCGACGCGGTGGTCCTCAGCCACGCCCACATCGATCACTGCGGCCGGCTGCCGCTGCTCGTGCGCCGCGGGTTTCGCGGCGCCATCTACACGAACGCCGCCTGCCGCGACCTGCTGCCGATCCTGCTGGAGGATTCGGCCGACCTCGCGGCGCGCGACGCGGAGCGCTCCAACCGTCGCCGCGGGGCGGGGGAGCCGGCCGTCGAGCCGCTTTTCGACCTCGACGACGTGCACGAGGTGCTGCGCCGGGTGCGGGTGGTGCCCTACGACGTCCCGTTCCAGGTCGCGCGAGGCATCACCCTGCGCATCCGTGACGCCGGCCACATCCTCGGTTCCTCCAGCGTCGAGCTGTGGCTCGAGGAGGCGGGTCTGCGCCGCAAGCTGGTGTTCAGCGGCGACCTCGGCCAGTACGACTCGCCGATCCTGCTCGACCCGCATCGCTTCGATGCCGCCGACCTCGTGATCATGGAGAGCACCTACGGTGACCGGCGGCACCGCGACCGCGCCGCGACCGTTGCCGAACTGGGCGGGATCATCGCCGCCGCCGCCCGCAGCCAGGGCAACGTCATCGTGCCGGCGTTCGCGGTCGGCCGCAGCCAGGAACTGCTCTACCTGCTCGGCCGGCACTTCGACGAGTGGGGCCTGCGCCGCTGGCAGCTGTTCCTCGACAGCCCGATGGCGATCCAGGCCAGCGCGGTGTACTGGAAGCACCACGACCGGATGGACGAGGAGGCGGCGCGGATCCGCAGCGAATTCACGTCGATGCCGCCGCTGCCGAACCTGCACCTGTGCCGCACGGCCGATGAGTCGCGCGCCATCAACGGCATCCGCTCGCACGCCTTCGTCATCGCGGGCAGCGGCATGTGCAACGGCGGCCGGATCCTGCACCACCTCAAGCAGAACCTCGGACGGCCCGAGTGTCACGTCGTCATTACAGGTTTTCAGGCCCCGGGCACGCTCGGCCGCGCGATCGTCGATCGCGAGCCCTTGGTGCGGATCCACGGCGACGCCATCCGCGTCGCGGCCACCGTCCACACGCTCGGCGGGCTGTCGGCTCACGGCGACCAGGAGGATTTGGTACGGTGGTACGGCGCGTTCGCGGGCCGGCCACCGGTCTGCCTCGTGCACGGTGAGCCCGACGCCGCACTCGGACTGCAGCGCAGGCTGGCCACCCTCGGTACGCGGGTGACCGTGCCCGCGCCGGGCGACCGCATGGACCTCGGAGCGCTGCCCGCGCTGGCGGGAGCGCCGGATTTCGACATGCCGCAAGCCGGCAGGGAGTGACGCGAGATGACACGCCACGACGTTTTCCGCCGATCCATCCTCGTCGCTCTCGCGGGCCTGGCGGCGCTGCCGCTCGCCGCCCAGGGCGCGGGTCCCGCCGCTGCGGCGCCCAAGCGCGTGCTCGTTGCCGGTGCCACGGGTGGCACGGGGCGCGAGGTCGTCCGCGAGGCGCTCGCCGCGGGCTACGCGGTACGCGTGCTGGTGCGCGACCAGGCCCGCGCCCGTGAGGTGTTCGGGCCCGGGGTCGAGTACGCCGTGGGCAACGTCACCGATCCGGCATCGCTGCGCGGGGCGGTGCAGGGCGCCGACTACGTGGTGTCCGCGCTCGGTTCCAACAGCCAGAAGGACCCGGCCAACAAGCCGGAATTCGTCGACTACGGCGGCGTGAAGTCGCTCGTCGAGGCGTCGGTCGCCGCGGGCGTCAAGCACTTCGTGCTGGTGTCCTCGATGGGCGCGACGCACCCGGACCACATGCTGAACCGGATGTTCGACAACATCCTGGTGTGGAAGCTCAAGGGCGAGGACGCGCTGCGCGCCTCGGGGCTGCGCTACACCGTCGTACGCCCGGGCGGCCTGCGCGACGCGCCCGGCGGTCAGGCCGGCATCCAGGTGATGCAGGGCGACCCGAAGGACGTGCGCGCCGGCATCCCGCGGGCCGACGTCGCCGCGGTCTGCGTGCGTGCGCTCGGCCGGGCCGACGCAGACCGCAAGACCTTCGAGATCGTCAGCGGCGAATCCGGGGCGAAGGTCGACTGGTCGACGTTCTTCTCGGGCCTCGCTGCCGATGGCCGCTGAGGGTTCGACGCTCGCGCAGCGCGTCAGCCGCCTCGCGCGGGTGCAGCCGGGCGAGGGCGCCGCGGTGGCGGCCTCGTTCCTGCTGTTCTTCTTCGTGCTGGGCAGCTACTTCGCGGTGCGGCCGGTGCGGGAGACCATCGCGACGCTGCTCGGCCGCGAGCGCGTGGCGGACCTCTGGCTCTACACGGCGCTGTTCGCGATCGCGATCGTGCCGCTGTATGGCTGGCTGGTCGCGCGCGTGCGCCGCAGCCTGCTGCTGCCCTGGATCTACGGCCTCGTCGCCGTGATCCTGGCCGTCATCGGCTCGTACATCAGCGTCGACGAGTCGAACCTCGCGGTCGGCACCTTCTTCTACGTCTGGATCAGCGTGCTGAACCTGATGCTGGTGTCGGTGTTCTGGAGTTTCCTGCTGGAGATGTTCTCCAGCGAGCAGGTGCGACGGCTGTTCGGCTTCATCGCCGCCGGCGGCACGCTCGGCGCGCTGGTCGGCCCGCTCACCACCCGCCTGATCGTCGACGACGTGGGCAATGCGGGCGTGCTCTACCTGGGCACCGCGGGCTTCGTCGGCGCCATCGTCTGCCAGCGCCTGCTGATCGGCATCTGGAACAGGCGGCAGGAGGACGCGGTCGGCGCTGCCGGCGGCGCCGAC
>JBIIDW010000219.1:0-4750 GCA_044238215.1 Steroidobacteraceae bacterium | reverse complement strand
CCTGGAGAGCATCGACAACATCGTCGCTTTCGTCGAACGCAAGTCGTCGCACTAGAAACGGATCACTCATGGCGAAGCTCCCGCAACTCGACTACGAAGCCGAAGCCGACCGGATCTGCGAGCGGCTTCGTCATCTCACCTTCGACGTGCTGCGGCGTCGCGGCCTGATCGTCGCGATGTCGGGTGGCATCGACAGTTCCTGCTGCGCGGCGCTCGCCGTGCGGGCGCTCGGCAAGGAGCGCGTGCACGGACTGCTGCTGCCGGAACGTGACTCCTCCAAGGCGAGCTCGGACCTCGGCGGACAGCTGGCCGCCCACCTCGGCGTCACTTACACGCTGCACAACATCGCTCCCACGCTCGAGGCCATCGGCTGCTATTCGTCGCAGGACGAAGTGCTGCGCCGGGTGCTTCCCGGCTTCGGGCCGGGCTGGAAGTTCAAGCTGGCCATCAACGATGCGATGGATGGGCGGGTCAGCATCACCAAGGTCATCGCCGAGGATCCGGCGGGCGCGCGTCACGAGAAGCGCCTTTCCGCGGCCGACTACCTGCAGATCGTCGCCGCCACGAACTTCAAGCAGCGCATCCGCAAGAACCTCGAGTACTACCACGCGGATCGGCTCAACTACGCCGTCACGGGCACCCCCAATCGCCTCGAATACGACCAGGGCTTCTTCGTGAAGAACGGGGACGGATCGGCGGACGTCAAGCCGATCGCCCACCTCTACAAGTCGCAGGTCTATGCGCTGGCGCGTCACCTCGGCCTGCCGGATGCCATCACCTCGACCACGCCAACCACTGACACGTTCAGCCTGGCCCAGGGACAGGACGAGTTCTACTTCAAGCTGCCGTATGCGCAGATGGACCTCGCGCTTTGGCACCTGAACGAGGGACTGCCTGCGAGCGAACTCGCAACGGAGCTCGGCATCGACGCGGCCGCGGCGGAACGCGTCTACGAGAACATCCGCGCGAAGCGCCGCACGACCGCCTACCTGCACGCGGCGCCTCAGCTCGCCGTGCCGGTCGAAGGCTTCCACTGACCCCCAAGCCTCGCGCCCGCCATGAGCCTCTCGAAGATCGACGGAGTCCGGATCGCAGGTGTCAGCACCTGCGTGCCCGCCCGGCGCGTCGACAACCTCGAGTGCGGCAAGGACTTCGGCGTGGACGAGGTGCGCAAGGTCGTGGCGATGGCGGGCGTGCAGCAGCGCCGGGTGGTAGACCCTGGCGTCACCTCCGCGGATCTGTGCTTCGAGGCCGCGGCCACGCTGCTCGATCGCCTCGGCTGGGCCCGCGACTCGATCACGGGCCTGATCATGGTCACGCAGTCGCCGGACTACTTCCTGCCCTCCTCGGCCTGCATGGTGCACAAGTGGCTGGGCCTGAGCGACCAGTGCGCCGCGTTCGACGTTGGGCTCGGCTGCTCCGGCTACCCCTACGGCCTCTATCTCGCCTCGACGATGCTGCGCGCCGGGGGCCACCGCAGGATCCTGATGTTGCACGGGGAGACCCCCAGCCTGTTCCCGGCACCGACCGACCACGCAACCACGCTGCTGTTCGGCGACGCAGGATCGGCAACCGCGCTCGAGTCGGCGGATGGCGAAACCTCGGTGTTCTGCCTGCAGACCGACGGCCAGGGATACGACGGCCTGATCATGCGCGGTGGCGGCTTCCGTGACCGCAATCCGGCAGACCCCCTTCACCGCTATCTGCACATGGACGGCGGCGCGATCTTCAACTTCACGATCAAGCGGGTGCCCCCGCTGATCCGCGACACGCTGGAGCACGCAGGACTGCAGGTGGGCGACATCGACTGGTACCTCTTCCACCAGTCGAACCGGTTCATCATGAAGCACCTCGCAAAGAAATGCGGGCTGCCCGAGGGCCGCGTGCCCTTTGTGCTCGACCGTTTCGGCAACAGCGGCGGCCCCTCGGTCGCGCTGGCACTCACCCAGGGCGTCGTGCGCGAGGACTCCGGGCGGGCGCTGCGCGTGATGCTGCTCGGCTACGGCGTCGGACTCTCCTGGGGCTCGGCACTCGCGACCATTCCCGCCGGTACGCCCCTGCTGCATGGCGACTATTCCGGCACGATGGCCCGGGCATGACCGACTCACCGCCGCAGGATTTCGCCGATCGCACGCTGCTGGTCTCGGGCGCGTCCTCCGGCATCGGCCGCGCGATCGCCGTCGAACTCGTGCGTCGCGGCGCGCGCGGCGTACTGGTCGGCCGACGCGAGGCCCAACTGCGGGAAACGGCCGAACTCTCCGGTGCGGCCGAGCGCTGCGAGATCCTGCCGCTGGACCTCGCGCGGCTCGAGGACATCGGGCCGGCCGTAGCGGAAGCGTCCGCCCGGGTGGGAAAACTCTACGGGCTGGTCCACTCCGCAGGCGTCGTCCAGACGCTGCCGTTGGCCGCGAGCAAGCCGGAGCGGCTCCGCGCGATGCTCGACGTAAACCTGATCGCCGGAATGGAGCTGGCACGCGCGTTCACGCGCCGCGGTGTGGCCACCGAAGCCGGCGGCAGCGTGCTGTGGATCTCTTCAGTATACGCGCACGTAGGCGCGCCCGGGCAGGCGGGCTACTGCGCCAGCAAGGGTGCCGTGTCCTCGGCCGTCCGCGCGCTGGCGCTCGAACTGGCGCCGCGCAGGATCCGCGTCAATGCACTCTCTCCGGGCATGGTCCGCACCGCAATGACCGACCCCGCGAACTCCCGGATGAGCGCCGACCAATGGGACAAGATCGTCGGGATGCACCCGCTTGGAATCGGCGCTCCCGAGGACGTCGCACGCGCCGCGGCGTTCATGCTCGATCCGAAGAATACCTGGCTCACCGGCGCCGACCTCGTGCTCGACGGGGGCTACACACTCCATTGAGAGTTTGGAGATAATCATGGTAACCATGCAGAAGATCTCGACCTCCGAAGCACTGAAGATGCTCGCCGACGCGTTCGACGAACCAGTGTCCAACCTGGCTCCCGACGTGGCGCGCGACGACATCCCGGGCTGGGACTCGATGGGCGCCCTCACGCTGATGGCGGAGCTCGACGAGCGCTTCGGCATCGAGCTCACCGCCGACGAATCAAAGAAAATGAGCCGCATCGACGACGTGCTGCACCTGCTGCGACAGCACGGAGCGCTCGCAGACTGAACGCGGGCTGCAGATCCGCATCATGAAGGCGAATCCGCCTTCTTTCGCCCGAACCTCGACGCTCGTCTCCCGGGTACTGGGGCTCACACCGGAAGAACTGCGCGCGTCATTCCGGCCGGCCGGCGCGCAGGACCTGCCGGCGCTGATCGAACTGCGCAGGCGCATCCTCGGCGACGCGCTCACCTGGGATGACCGGCAATACCTTCTTTGGCGTTACGACTTCGAAGGCCGGCCCGACTCGCCCGGCAGGGTGATGGTCGCCGCCCACGCCGGCAAGCTGCTCGGGGTGATCGGCGCCGAGCGCGTCCGCCTCGCGCGGGGTAGCGAGGTCCTCGATGCGGTCTCGCTGATGGACATCATGGTGCAGCCCGAACTCGACGGCAGCGGCCTCGGCATCTGGATGAACATGGCGATCTTCGAGACGCACCCTATCGTCATCGAGATCGGTGCCAACGAGAATTCCCTCGGACTCATCAACCGGCTGTTCCACCGGCTGCCCGACCGCAAGGTCTACGTCGCACCCCTGAGGTTCTCGCGATTCCTCAGGAACCGGCTGCCGCTCCCGACGCTGGGCGGCGTGCTGGCGCTGCCGGCCAATGCGGCGGCCAAGCTCTGGCGTGCGGCCGCATACAGGCCGAGGCCACGTCGCTGGTATTTCCACGAGATCACGGAGTTCGACGCGTCGGTGGAACGGCTCTACGCCTCGCGCTGGGCACCCAACGAATACTCCTTCGTCAGGAGCCGGCGCTACCTGAACTGGCGTCTGTTCCGTAACCCTCGCGCCACGTACCATGCCTTCGGCGCGTGGGAACACGGCGAACTGATGGCCTACGCTGCATATCAGTCCGCCCGGCGAAACGACGGGCAGCACTCGATCAGGCTGGTCGACTGGCTGGTCCATCGCCGCTACGGCCTCGAGGGATTTGCGACCCTCATCCGCGAACTGCAACGGCGCGCCGAGGCGGCAGGCGCGGACATCGTTTCCGTAACCCCGCTGCACGCCCTCAGCGAGGGCTCGCTGCTGCGCCTCGGGTTCATCGGACAGTCACCCCACGAATTCAACACGGTAGGCGTGCGTTGTTCGCAGCCGGACCGCGCGACCTCGCTGTACGATGGAGCGCAATGGTTCCTGACGGAGGCGAACACCGACCTCGACGGTCTGGCGTGAGGCAACGATGCGATTCCTGCTGGTCAAGAAAATCCACGCGATGGTCCCGGGCGAGTCGATCGAGGCCGAGATGAGCCTGCCGGCCAGCGAAGAGCTGTTCCAGGATCACTTCCCCGGCTTTCCGGTCGTGCCGGGCGTGCTGCTGACCGAAATGATGGCCCAGGCCGCAGGCAAGTGCCTCAACGCCCAGCGGCTACCCCGCGGCAACGCCATGCTCGTCGAGGTGCGGTCCGCGAAGTTCCGCTCCTGGGTTCGACCGGACGAACCCATCCGGCTGTTCGCGATGATCGAGAACAACGCCGAGGCCTTCGCGGTCGCCAAGTGCCACGCGGCCGTCGGTGGCCGAAAGGTGTGCTCGGCCGAGTTGCTGTTCTCCTTCAAGCCGATCGCCGAGTTCGCCCCCGACTATCACGACGCGGTGCTGGAAGCCTGGCTCGCCACC
>JBIIDW010000218.1:0-4755 GCA_044238215.1 Steroidobacteraceae bacterium | reverse complement strand
TGAGTCTGGCTGGACTGCTGTTGGGCCTCGCGCTGCTGGTCTGGCTGACGATGCGTGGTGTCGAACTGCTGGTGGCCGCGCCGCTGTGCGCGCTGCTGGTCGCCGCCGCTGCGGGCTTCGCACCGTTCCCGCAGCTCGCGGCAGAGGGCGCACCCAGCTTCACCGCCGCCTACATGTCGGGATTCGTCGGTTTCGTGCAGGCGTGGTTCTTCATGTTCCTGCTGGGCTCGATCTTCGGCAAGGTCATGGAAGCCAGCGGTGCGGCCGATGCCGTGGCGGAGTGGATCGTCGAACGCATCGGCGCGCGGCATGCGATCGGCGCCGTGGTGCTCGCCTGCGCCGTGCTCACCTATGGCGGCGTCAGCCTGTTCGTGGTGGCGTTCTCGGTGTATCCGATGGCGCTGAGCCTCTTCCGCGTCGCCGATGTGCCGCGGCGCTTCGTCCCCGCGGCCCTCGCTTTCGGGTCGGTCACGTTCACCATGACCTCGGCGGGATCCCCCGAGATCCAGAACTGGATCCCGACGAAGTTCCTCGGCACCACACCCTATGCCGCCTGGGAGGCGAGCCTCGTGGTGGCGATATTCATGGCCGTCGCGGGCTATGTCTGGCTGCAGTGGATGGTGCGGCGTGCCGTGGCCGCGGGCGAGCGCTTCGAGGCGCGCGCCGACGATCCGCGCGTCGAGGTGCGCGAGCGGCCCGCGGTCTGGCGCGGCGTGCTGCCCCTGCTGACCGTGCTCGGCGTCTCGTTCGCGTGGCACGACGCGCTGCGGGAGTCGGCGCTGATCGTTGCGCTCGGCGCCGGCGTGCTGGCCGCGCTGGCGCTGAACCTGCGCTTCGTGCGCGGCCGGCTCGGCGAAGCCGCGACCGCGGGCGCGCTCGGCGCGCTGATCGCGATCGCCAACACGGCCGCGGTGGTCGGTTTCGGCGGCGTCGCGAAGCTGACCGAGGGCTTCCAGTCTGCGGTGGCGTTCATGACCAGCCTGCCCGGCGACCCGCTCGTGGGCGCGGCGGTCGCGGTCAGCGTCATCGCCGGGCTGACCGGGTCGGCGTCGGGCGGGCAGTCGATCGCGCTGCCGCTGGTGGCGCCGCACTACCTCGGTCAGGGCGTCGACCCCGACGCCCTGCACCGCGTGGTCGCGATCGCCTCGGGCGGCCTCGACTCGCTGCCGCACAACGGCTACGTGGTCACGACGATCCGCGCGATCTGCCGCGAGTCCTTCGCGGCCGCTTACCCCGCGGTCGGCGCCTTGACCGTGGTCGTGCCGGTGCTCGGCACGGCGCTGGCGGTGCTGCTGCTGTCGGGCTGAGCGGCGGGTGGGGCCGGCCGGTCCTGCGGCCGCGCGGCGAGCGCGGCCTGCACCAGCAGCTGCGCGCTGACCGGCGCGGTGATGAACAGGAACAGCGCAACCAGCAGTTCCCGGCTGCTGAAGCGCCCATCGAGCAGCGTGAAGAACAGGCAGGACGCCAGCAGCGTGCCGCCGACCCCCAGCGTCGTGGCCTTGGTCGGCCCGTGGATGCGCTTGTAGAAGTCGCCGAGCTTCGCGAGGCCGATGGCGCCGACCAGCGCGAATGCGCCGCCGGCGACCAGCAGCGCGGCCACCAGTGCTTCGAGCAGGTCAGTCAACGATGTCTCCGCGGGCACTGTAGCGCGCGAGCGCCACGGTGCCGAAGAAGCCGAGCAGCGCGATCAGCAGCGCCGCGTCGAAGAAGGATGGCTCGGCGAAGCGGATGCCGAGCGTGACCAGCATCGCCAGCGCGTTGATGTACAGCGTGTCGAGCGCGAGGATGCGGTCGGCGGCCGACGGGCCGCGGACCAGGCGGAATGCGCACAGCAGCATGGCGAGGCCGAGCAGCAGCAGCGCGACCGCGGTGCCCAGCGCGAGCACGGGGCTGAGTGCCGGATCGGCGTTCACGGCAGGATCTCCATCAGCGGTCTCTCGTAGCGGCGCTTGATTTCCTGGACCAGTGCCGTCTCGTCGTCGACGTCGAGTGCGTGCACGAGCAGCGCGCGGCGGTCGGCGCTGACCTCCGCCGACAGCGTGCCGGGGGTCATCGTGATCATGGCGGCCAGCGCGAAGATGCCGTGGTCGCTGGTGATGTCCAGCGGCACCCAGACGAAGCGCGGGCGGATCGCTGATTCGCGGCCGAGGATCCGGCGCGCGACCTGCAGGTTCGCGACCACGATGTCCCACAGCAGCGTCGCCAGCAGCCGCAGTGCGAGGCCGGGTCGCCGCAGCCGTCCGTCCGGCACCAGTCGGCCGAGCAGCGGCGGCAGTGCCAGCGCGAGCAGCAGCGCGAGCGCCACGTGCCCGGGGTCGAGGCTCGAGTTGACGACCAGCCAGCCTGCGAAGGTGGCGGCGCTCGTCAGCGGGTGCGGCAGCAGGCGGTTCACGGCGGCACCCAGCCTGCGGCGTCCAGCACCGCGCTCACGTAGCGCGACGGCTCGGCGAGCGCGCCGGCGACGGTCGCGAGATGCTCCGCCAGCGGCGCGGCGGCGATGACCAGCGCGACGCCCGAGCCGGCCAGCAGCGCCAGCGCGGCAACGGCGCCGCCGCCGGCCGGCGTGGCGGCAGCCGGCGGGTCACCGGACACGGGTTTCCAGAACAGCGCGCTGCCGGCGCGCGACAGCGCGACCACGGCGGTGAGGCTGGCCAGCAGCAGCAGCGTCCAGCTCACGCCCCAACCCGGCGTGCCCTCGAGGGCGTCGAGCACGAAGAGCTTCGCCACGAAGCCCGACAGCGGCGGCAGGCCGGCCGCGGCGATCGCGGTGACCGCGAACAGCGCTCCGATCCACGCCAGGGGCGCGGGCGCGGGCCCGGCCTCGAGGCGGTCCTTCGACTCGCCGCGACCCGCGGCGACGATGCCCGCGACGAGGAACAGCGCCGCGGCCGCGAAGGTCGAGTGCGGAAGGTAGAAGAGCGCCGCCGCCGTCGCGGCCGGCGTGGCCGCGCCGAGCGCCGCGAGCAGCGTGCCCGCCGAGCCCACCACGAGCCAGGCGGTGAGCGATCGCAGCGTGCGCGCCGCGAGCACGCCGACCGCGCTCGCAGCCAGCGTGGCGAGGCCGGCGTACAGCACCAGCTGGGTGCCGAAGCCCGCCAGTGGGCCGGTGTCGGCGCCGTACGCCACGCCGAGCAGCCGTGCGATCGAGTAGATCCCGACTTTCGTCATCACCGCGAACAGCGCCGCCACCGGCGCCGGCGCCGCCGGATAGGTGCCCGGCAGCCAGAGGCCGAGCGGGAGCGCAGCCGACTTGATGCCGAAGACCACGAGCAGCAGCGCCCCCGCGGCGGCGACCAGGGCGGCGTCGGCCTCGGGTACCGCCGCGATCCGCCCCGCGAGGTCGGCGATGTTCAGCGTGCCGAGCGTGCCGTACAGCAGGCTCACCGCGACGAGGAACAGCACCGAGCCCACGAGGTTCACGGCCACGTAGTGCAGGCCGGCGCGCACGGTGGGGCGCTCGGCCCGGTGCAGCAGCAGCGCGTACGAGGCGATCAGCAGCACCTCGAAGAAGACGAACAGGTTGAAGAGGTCGGCCGTCAGGAAGGCGCCGTTCAGGCCGACGACCTGGAACTGCAGGAGGGCCGGGAAGTCGCGGCCCTGGCGCAGCGGGCCGTCGAGCGCGGCCAGCTGGCAGCCGAGCGCGGTGATCGCGGTGACGAGCAGCATCAGCGCCGCGAGGCCGTCGGCCGCGAGGGCGATGCCGAACGGGGCCTGCCAGTTGCCGACCAGGTAGGGAATGACGGTACCGTCTGCCGTGGCCTCGAGCAGCAGCGCCGCGCAGGCCAGGTTGCCGGCGAGCGTGGCGAGGCCGAGGGCGGCGGCCAGGCGCGGCGCGCGGCGCGCGAGCGGCAGCAGCAGGGCGCCCGCGAGCAGCGGGCCGGCGATCGGCAGGATCGGCAGCGTGGCGCCCAGGGCCGTCATTCGCGCGGCTCCGTGCCGACGCCGGGCGGCGCGCCGTCGACGTGGTCGCTGCCCTCGGCGGCGTTGGCGCGCAGCGCCAGCACCAGCAGCACCGCGGTCATGGCGAAGCTGATGACGATCGCCGTCAGGACCAGCGCCTGGGGAAGGGGGTCGGTGTACCCGGCGAGGCCCGCTGCCACGTCCTCGCGGATCAGCGGCGCCTTGTCGATGCCGACCCGACCCATCACGAAGATGAACAGGTTCACGGCGTACGACAGCAGCGTGAGGCCAAGCACGAGCTCGAAGGTCCGGGCCCGCAGTGCGAGCCATGTGCCGGCCGCGGTCAGCAGGCCGATGAAGGAGGCGATCAGCAGTTCCATCAGCGTGCCTCCCCGCCGCCGCCGGCCTGGGCGCCAAGGCGGCCGAGCGCCGTCAGCGCGACCATCGTCGCTCCGGTCACCACCAGGAACACGCCCATGTCGAAGAACATCGCCGTGGCGATCGATACCTTGCCGATCACCGGCAGCGATGGCGCAACGTAGGCACTGGTCATGAACGGGTGGTCGAAGGCGAGGCTGCCTAGCCCGGTGAGGGTCGCGATCGCGAGCCCCCAGGCGATCCACGGCTGGAAGCCGCCGCGCAGCCGTGCCGTCATCCAGGCGTCGCCGTGCGCGACCCAGGGCACGAGCAGCCCGAGCGCCAGCGCGAGGCCGGCGACGAACCCGCCGCCCGGCGCGTTGTGGCCGCGCAGGAAGAACCACACCGCGATCACCACTGCGAGCGGCAGCAGCACCCGGCTGGCGGTCGCCAGCATCAGCGACGCCTCGCTACCACCCGCCGGCCGGCTGCCCAGCG
>JBIIDW010000217.1:0-4756 GCA_044238215.1 Steroidobacteraceae bacterium | reverse complement strand
GCGGAAACGCCTGACGTGCTGCAGGGCGACGACGTGCGCCTCGGCCTGCTCCCCGGTTCCGAGGATCGCCAGCACTGCCGAATCGCGCCTCGCGAGCGTGTCCGTCGCCAGCGCCGTCACGGCGGCTGTGCGCAGTGCCGTCAGGGTCGAGCCGCAAAGCAGCGCCACCGGCTGCAGTCCCGCAGCGTCGTAGAGCAGCATGAGACCGAGGTGGCTGGAGCGCCCCGCCCGGTGCTCCGGGGGCACGAGGCTGATCAGCTTGATTCCCGCCACGTCGCCGGTCGCGAGATAGCCCGGCATCATGCCGAGCGCGCCACGCCCGTCGGGCAGCGGCAGCGCCCAGCGCAGCGGGAGCACGCAGCGGCCGCTGCTGGCGTCGATCATCGCCCCCCGCAACAGCTCGCGCATGAGCCGCTGGTCCAGAATCCCGCGCAGTACCTCGCCTCCGATCAGGCGGAGCCTCATGACGTCTTCTCCTGGCCGATGATGGCCGCGGCGGGCAGCTGCCGCGGATATGCCCCGAGCGTGAGCAGCAGGCACGCGCCCGCGATGAACAGGACGGCGCTGGCGTAGAGCGCGGGCGCGTAGCTGCCCGTGCGGTCGTAGACGACGCCGAAGATCGAGGGCGCGATGCCTGAAGAGATGATGAACACGGCGTAGAGCACGCCGAAGATCCGGCCGTAATGCAGCAGGCCGAAGTAGCGGGCCGTGAGGTAAGGCAGCACGTCGGCCTCTGCGCCCGCCGCGAGACCGATGAGGACCCCGGCGACCAGGGCCGTACCCGGGGTCGGTGGGGCAGAGGCCAGCAGCACGCAGGACACTGCGGGAAGCGCCAGCAGCGGAAAGGCCAGGGCCGGGGCCCAGATCCGGTCGATCAGCAGGCCGACGCCGAGACGGCCCGCCATCACGCTGATCCCGACCGTGCCGGCGATGTATGCGGCCATCTCCGGCGTGATTCCCGCATCGGTCATCAGCGGCTTGAAGTTGATCATGGTGCCCGAGATGCCGAGCGTCACGCAGACGATGCCGGCGGCGAGCGCGTGGAAACGATAGCCGCCGAGCACGGCGCGCAGCGTGAACCCGCCGGCAGCAGGTCCGGAACCCGCCGCCGACCCGGCGGCACCCTGCGGGGGCGAGCGGAAGAAGGCGAACACCCAGGGCAGCGCCACGACGAGCGGAACCAGCGCCAGCACGGCGAGCGCCTGCCTCCACCCAAGGGACTGCACCAGCAGCGTAGAACCCACCTGCAGCGCCGAGGAGAACAGCCCCGCCACGAACAGTGTCAGCGACAGCGCGAGGCCCCGGCGCTCGACGAACCATTCGTTGACCACGCGCGTGAAGGTCACGGGGGTCGCCGCGGCGCCCATCAGCCCGGTGAGCATCCACAGCGCGTAGAACACCGGCAGGGACGGTCCGGAGAGGCCGATCGCCGCGAACGCCAGCGAGAAGGCCGGCATGCCGACCAGCGCGACGCGACGCGCGCCGAAGCGGTCGATCAGCGAACCCACCAACGGGTAGCTCAGTCCGCTCAGCATGGTGAACAGGAAATAGGCGAACTGGATGTCGCCGCGCTGCCAGCCGAACTCGTCCTGCAGCGGCGTGACGAGCGCCCCGAGGGTGTTGAACGGCAGGATGGTGCTGCTGAACGAGGCGGCGATCGAGGCGGCGAGCAGCGGCCGCCAGCCGCGCCGGAACTCAGCCAGTCCGGCGCCTCCCGGGGTCACGACCCGGGCTGCCCGGGGACCGCGTGGCGCGGCAACGCCGTGGCCACTTCGAGGAACCGGTGGATGTCGGCGTCGTTGTTGTAGTGCGCGGGCGAGATGCGCACGCGGCAGACCTGGGGGTTGGCGCCGTAGGTCTCGGACGTGCGCGACCCGGAGGCGAAGCCGACCCGTACACCCCGCGACCTGAAGCGCGCGTCCACCTCTTTCTCGGCCGCCCCGACCCAGAACGAAAGGTTGGGCGCCTCATTGCCGGGCGGCGTGAAGATCTCGAAACCCTCGGCCTCGAGCGACCGGCGGGCCTCGCCGAGCAGTCTGCGCGAGTGGCGCTTGACCCGCTCGAGACCGATGTCCAGCAGGTACTGCAGCGCCACGCGCAGCATCGGGTACTGGTCGAACGCCGGGCTGGCGTACTCGAACTTCGCCGCCGTCCCGCGCTCGACGTACTGGTAGTCGCCGCGCGGGGCGGCCAGCGCCTTCTGCCAGCCGTGGCGATCCGGCGTGAGCCGGGGCAGCAGGTCGCGGCGCACGTAGAGGGGCGCGACGCCCCAGCCCGACATCAGCCACTTGTAGGCGCCGCTGCACAGGACGTCGATGCGCTCGCGCCGGACGTCGAGCGGTTCGGTGCCGACGATCTGGATCGCGTCCACCACCAGCAGCGCACCCGAGGCGTGCGCCACGTCCGCGACGCCACGCAGGTCGTGGCGGAAGCCGTTGATGTTCGAGACCCAGGGAACCATCACCATCCGGGTGCGCGCATCCACGTGCCGCGCGTAGTCCTCGGGATCGATGCGGCCCCGGACATGCCGCACGATGCGCATCTCGATCCCGCGGGACCGCTCCAGGTGCTTGCCGAGCACCGTGGCATGCGGGTACGCGAGATCGCAGGTCACGATGTTCTCTCCGGGCTGCAGGTCCAGGGCATTGGCAACGAGGTTCTCGGCCTCGCTGGTGGTGTAGAGGAAGCCGATCTCCTCCGCATCAGCACCGATGAAGCGCGCGAACAGGCGCCGCGAGTCCTCGACCGCGGCGAGCATGGCATACACGTCGGTCTCAGAGGTGGCGCGTGCCTCGAGCCACTGCTGGCCCGCCAGCCTGACCGGGGCCGGGAGCGGCGCGATGAACGCGTTGTCGAGGAACGCCATCTCCCGGGCGATCGGGAAGTCCTTGCGGGTCTCGACCGAGGTATCCGGGCAGTCGCCGCGCGGGTCGCTCACGTCAGGGCACCCTCAACCGGTGTAGGTGCCACGCGCGCCCTCGCCCTTGCCTCGCGGCAGTCGCTCCGGCATCTCGGCCAGCACGTAGGCCACCACGGCCACAGCCGCGGTGGCGCGCGCCAGTTCGATCGGCGGAACCGCCTCGAGCATGTCTCCCGCGGCGTGGTGGTAGACGCTGTAGGTCTCGTTGTTGCCCTGCAGGGTGAGGCTCGGGATGTCGCCCGCCTCCACGCTGGCGTGAATGTCCTCGGCCGTGCCGATCCTGACGGGCGTCTGGGTCGGCCCGAGGCCGAGGTTCTCGATCAGCGGATCCACGCCCCGCACGATGCCGATGGCCGCGGGCGTGCCCGAGATCCGCATATGCATCGGCGGCATGACGCCGCTGTCCGCCTCGAGCATCGCGACGTGGTCAGCCAGGGTGGCGCGGTGGCGATCCCGGTAGCCGATCCCGCCGCTGCCGCCGTTCTCCTCGTTCGTGAACAGCACCGTGCGGATGGTGCGGCGCGGGCGGATCCCGAGCCGGCGCATGATGCGCAGCGGCTCCCAGACGACCACGGCGCCGCACCCGTCGTCGAGCGAACTGGTGCCGTTGTCCCAGGAATCGTACTGGCAACCCAGCACGACGACTTCATTCGGGAACTCACGACCCACGATCTCACCCACCACGTTGGCGGACTCGACGTCAGGCTCCGCGCGGGCGCTCATCACGAGGTGCAGTTCGATGCGCTGCCCGCGGCGGTGGATGCGCTCCAGCATCAGCGCGTCCTCGGGCGAGAGCGCAGCCGAAGGGATCCGCGGCACGCCGTCCTTGTAGGTCAGGGCACCGGTGTGCGCCTGGCGTGCGTGCGGCGGATAGATGCTGCGCAGCAGCACGGCCACGGCGCCCAGCCGCGCCGCGACCGCGTGCCCGGAGATCCGGAACTCGCGGAGCTTGAGGTAGTTCTCCCAGGCCTCGTCGTGCGCAAACGGCGTCCACGGGGGGCTGTAGACGACGATCCGGCCGCGCGCCTCGTCGCGCCGCGCCTCGAGTTCCTCGAACGAGGCGACCACGATGGCTTCGGCGCGGATGCCCTCCGGCGGCGTGCCGACGCTGTTGCCGTAGCTCGCCATCACCAGCTCGCGCGGCGTCGGGTCCAGCAGGGTCACGCTTTCGCGCCCGCGGATCCAGTTCGGAACCATCACGGGCTCCGCACGCACGTTCTCGAGTCCCTCGCGGCGCATCTCGGCCAGCGCCCATTCGATGGAGAGCTGCTGCCCACGCGAACCGTTCATCCTGTGCCCGAACGTATCGCCCAGGTACGCGAGCTTGTTCCAGGCGGACCGGTCGACCAGGGCTTCGCCGATCAGGCGGCTCGCCATGTCCCTGTAGAGAGCGGGGTCGAGTCGGGCGGGCGCGGCCGTGTTTGCATTAGTCATTGGCTACTCGATAAGTCGTTGTCATTTCGATCTCACGAGACGACGGATCACGCCGTCGGTCTTGGAGAGCAGGTAGATCTCGCCGGCAGCGTCGGCTCCGAGGTGCAGGTCCACCCGCGGACTGCCGACGAGTTCGGCGAGCGTCGTGCGTTTGCCGCGCGACTGCAGCTGGAGCTCGGTGATCGCGGCGGGCTTGCCGGGCACGAACTCCGACGCGCGAGCCAGCAGCACCCGTCCGCGGCCGAGGTCGCCGAACACGTAGACGCCGGCAAGCTCGGGCAGCACCGCGCCCCGGTACACGAAACCGCCCGACACGGCGCTGCCCTCGTCGTGGTCGAACTGCACGACCGGGTACGTCAGGTAGGGACGGTCGTCTGGCACCACCGGCGGTGTCGGCTGGCC
>JBIIDW010000003.1:0-16617 GCA_044238215.1 Steroidobacteraceae bacterium | reverse complement strand
CGGCCGTGTAGCCGCCCGGGACCTTGAACGTGGCGTTCCACCACACGAAGAACCGCGACAGCACGTCCGCGGACGGCTCGGCGGCGGTAGCCAGCGGGGCAGCCAGGGCCTGCGCGCACAGCAGCAGGGCAACCCGCCAGCGATTGGGCAGTGAGGGCATCGAGGACTCCAGGAGTGCGGTTGCCGTGACCCTTCTGGCGGGGCCCTCGGCCAGGACCCAAGTCTCTGTCAGCGCGTCGGGGCTTGCAACAGGAACGTCACGCGCGGGCGGCCGCGATCCAGCGGTCCACCTTGGCCTCGAGCACCGCGAGCGGCAGCGCCCCGGTGTCGAGCACCTGGCCGTGGAAGGCCCTGATGTCGAACCCGGCGCCGAGCCCGGCGGCGGCACGGGCACGCAACTCCTGAAGCTTGAGTTCGCCAGCCTTGTAGGCGCAGGCCTGGCCGGGCTGGGCGATGTAGCGGTCGATCTCGACCTCGACGTCGCGCAGCGCCATCGAGGTGTTGGCAAGCATGTAGTCGATCGCGCGCTGGCGCGGCCACTGCAGCGCGTGCAGGCCGGTGTCGACGACCAGCCGCACGGCGCGCAGCATTTCCATGTCGAGGTGCCCGAACAGCTGCCACGGGTCCTCGAACATGCCGAGCTCGGGGCCCAGCGACTCGGCGTAGAGGCCCCAGCCCTCGGAGTACGCGGTGAGGCCGCCGAAGCGCAGGATCGCGGGCAACGTCGGGTCCTCGAGCGCCAGCGTGATCTGGTAGTGGTGCCCCGGGATGCCCTCGTGCAGCGTCAGCGTCTCCAGCGTCGGGATCGGCCGCGTGCCGAGCATCGACATGTTGAACCACAGCACGCCCGGCGTGACGCCGTCGGCCGGCCCGGGCTTGTAGTAGCCGGTGCCACGCTGGTCGCCGAGCGCCGGCAGCGCCCGCACCGCAAACGGCGCGCGCGGCCGCCGCGCGAACAGCCGCGGCATGCCCTGCCAGATCCGCGACTCGATCTCGGCGAACCTCGCGAGCAGCTCCTCGGGCTTCTGGTAGTAGAAGCGCGGGTCCTTGCGCACGTATTCGAAGAGCGCCGGCAGGTCGCCGGCAAAACCCACGCGGCCGCGCACGCGCTCCATTTCGTCGCGGATGCGGGCCACTTCGTCGAGCCCGGTGGCGTGCACGTCGCGGGCCTGCCCGGGTACGGTGCGGTGCCCCTCGAGCTCCCAGTTGTAGAGCCGCAGGCCGTCGATCATGGCCCAGCGGCCGGGCTCCTCCGTGGCGCGCGGCAGGTAGTCGGCGCGCAGGAAGTCGCGCAGCCTCGCGTAGCCGGGCAGCACGCGGGTCGCGACGACGCGCTCGTAGTCGCGCGTGAAGCGCGCCCGATCGGCCTTGCCGAGCCCCTCCGGAAAACGCCGCAGCGCGGCATGAAACGGCGTGGCGCCCGACGGCAGGGCCAGCATCGCGTCGGCCTGCGCCGCGACTTTTCCGGCGACCACTCGCGACTGCACGACACCGGTGGCGAGGCCCTCGCGGCAGCGGCGCACGAGTGAATCGAGGTAGCGTCCGAAGCCCTCGAGCCGGTCGAGGCCGACCTCGTAGTCGACGCGCGTGGCGAACGGCGCGCCGGCGCCCGAGACGTAATCCGGCAGCTCGACGTGCAGGCCGAACGACGGGTTCAGCGGTGCGCGCAGCTCGACCTCCGCGAGGCCCGCCCGGTAGCGCTCGAGCTCGCGCTCGGTGCGGTACTCGAACACGTCGCGCGCAATGCGGTCGACGGGGCCGAGCGTCGCGGGGTCGATCGCCCGCAGGCCCTCGCGGTCGCGCTCGGCGTTGCGCCGCCGGGCAAGAAAACTGTCGTCGCCGAGCGGGTCGACGAACTTCCAGCGACCCGCGTCGCCGCCCGGCGGCTGCCGGGGCACCGGATCGAGGCGGTTGGCGGCCGCGTCGCTCGCCTCGACGAGTGCGCGCAGCTTCGCACCGCCGTCGACGCGGGCACCGGCGCGCGCCGCGGCCCCTGCTGGCCATGGTGCTGCTGCGGCGGCGGCGGCGGCGCCCGCGGCAGCCAGCGCTCGGCGGCGCGACAGGGGTCGATGCATGGTCCGCTCCTGTGACGAACGCGCCCGCGGCCCCGCGTGGACCCTCCCGGGCAACCTCTGTACTCTAACCAGCGACGTCCCCGGACGCACCACGGAACTCCACCGCATGCGGCACCGCCTCCCCCGCCCCCGCTCCGCCCTGCCCCGAACCGCGCTGCTCGTCGCGCTGTCGCTGCTGCCGGTCGCGCGCGCGGCCGACGCCCCGCCGCCGCCCGTGCAGGTCATCACCGGCATCAACGTCGTGAACCTCGAAGGCGGCGCGCCGATCCGCGATGCGGTGATCGTCATCACCGGCGATCGCATCACCGCCGTCGGCCCGGCAGGCCGCGTCGAGGTGCCCACCGGCGCGAAGGAACTGAAGCTCCCCGGCAAGTGGGTCATGCCGGGGCTGATGAACATGCACGTGCACTTCGGCCTGCGGCTCCCCGGCGCCGCCATGCTGGACACCGCCAACGAGACCGACGGTGGGCTCGCGCTGCGCATGGCCGTCAACGCGCGCCGCTCGCTGCTCGCCGGCACCACCACCGTGCGCACGCCCGGCGAGGCCAAGGATGCGATCTTCGCGCTGAAGTCCTCGATCGACCGCGGCGAGCACCTCGGGCCGCGCATCTGGCCGGCCGCCAGGGCCATCGTGCCGACCGGCGGACACAGTTCCGAGCCGCTCTACGACGGCATCGACGGCCCGGACGAGGTGCGTGCCGAAACCCGCCGGCAGATCCTGCTCGGCGGCAAGTGGGTCAAGATCAACATCTCGCGCGGCCTCGCGAGCACGGGCAACATCTCCGCCGCCGACATGACGATCGAGGAGATGAAGGCCGCGACCGACATCGCGCACCGCCAGGGCGTCAAGGTGGCTGCGCACACGGGCTCGATCGCCGCCACGCTCGACGCGCTCGAGGCTGGCGTCGACAGCTTCGAGCACGGCTACTTCCTCAACGAGGACGTGTTCCGCAAGATGAAGGACAAGGGCGCCTGGTACGTGCCCACCATCGTCGTCAGCCAGGCGGGCGCGATGGAGTTCTTCCGCAGGATCGGCTCCACGCCGTTCTACCTCGCGCGCGTGCAGATGGTCGGCAAGTCGCACTGGGCGGCGCTGCAGGCGGCGATCCGGACCGGCGTCAACATCGCCATGGGCAGCGACCAGTTCCCCTACGAGCCGAACGAAGGCACGGTCGCCTCGGTGCGCGAGATCGAGCTCTATCACGAGGCCGGCATGACCACGCTGCAGGCGCTGCGATCGGCCACCGTGAACACGGCGCGGATGCTCGGTGCCGAGCAGGACCTCGGGCTCGTCGCGCCGGGCAAGTACGCCGACCTGATCGCGCTCGACGCCGACCCGCTGCAGGACATCCGCGCGCTGCGCACGATCTCCGTCGTCATGAAGGGCGGCCAGCTCGTGCGCCACGACGGCGACCCGGCCGCCGCGGCTGCGGCCGCGCCGCTCTGAGGCTTCCGTGAACGGCGAACCCGGCCCGCGCCGGCCGCACCGCTGGCTGCTGCTGCTGCCGTTCCTCTGGCAGGCGGGTCTCGCTCCGGTCGTCAACGACGTCGCCTGGCGGCCGTTCTCGCTGCCCTTCCCCATGGCCTGGCAGATGGCCGGCATCGTGTTCACCACCGCCGTGATCGCCGTCGTGTTCGCCATCGACCGGCGCATCGACCGCGGCGCGCCATGACCCTCGCGCTCTGCCTCGCGATCGTGCTGGGCACGATGGTCGGCGCCGTGCTCTATGGGCGCCAGCAGGCACGCGGCGCGTCGATGAGCGAGTGGGCGATCGGCGGCAGGCGGTTCGGCACCTGGATCTTCTGGTTCGTCAATGCCGGCGAGATCTACACCACGTTCGCCGTCCTCGGCATCTCGGGCTACGCCTGGGCCTACGGCGCGCCCGCCTATCTCGCCTTCACGTCGGTGTCGCTGGCCTGCGCGCTCGGCTACTGGCTGATGCCGAAGATCTGGGAGGCGGGTCGGCGCGGCGGCCTGATGACCCAGGCCGACTTCTTCGCGGCGCACTACGGCTCGACGGCGCTGTCGGTGTTCGTCGGCGTGGCCGGCATCGCGGCGCTGCTCGTCTACGTGCAGATCCAGCTCACGGCGCTGTCGCTGATCCTGCGCCTGACGCTGGGCGCGGAGTTCATCGGGCCTACGGCGGCGGCATTCGCGGCGGCCGCCGTGATGCTGGCCTTCGTCTACGTGGCGGGGCTGCGCTCGGCGGCGTTTGCGGCCAGCATCAAGGACGTGCTGATGATCGTGCTCGTCATCAGCCTCGCCGTGACGGCCGCCGACAAGGTCGGCGCGGCCTCCATGCTCGACGTGTACCGGATGGCACAGGACCAGCACCCGGGCATCGGCTCATTCCCGGGGCTGCAGCCCGAGGCGGGCCTCACCAGCACCTGGCTGGTCACGGCCGCGCTCAACGTGGCGCTCGGCACCTGGATCTTCCCGCACATGTTCCAGCTGATCTACGCGGCGCGCGATACCGACACGATCCGCCGCAACGCGATGTGGCAGCCGCTGTACTCGCTGTCGTACTTCTTCATCATCCTGCTCGGCTTCGCGGCACTGCTGGCGGGCACGCAGCCCCCTGACGGCAGTTCGAACGCCGCCCTGCTGCAGTTCGTCGCCGACCGCTACCCTCCCTGGGCCATCGGCCTGCTGGCAGGCGCGGGCGCGCTGCTGGCGCTGGTGCCCGGATCGATCCTGCTGCTCTCGGCCGCATCCATCTTCGGGCGCAACGTGGTGCTGCCGCTGCGGCGCGGGCTCGACGAGGCCACGCTGCTGTGGGTGTCGCGCACCGCCATGCTGGCGTTCGCGGGCGTGGCGGTCTGGCTCACGCTGACCTCGAACCGCTCGCTGGTGGACATCGGCCTGTCGGCGTATGGCGCCATCGGCATGCTCGCGCCCGGCGTGTTCCTCGCCTTCCTGTGGCAGCGCGCGAGCGCCATCGGCGTGTTCGCCGGGATGGTGGCAGGTTACTGCGCCCTGCTGCTGCCCGCGGCGGAGGCCCTCTGGGGCCGGCTGCTGCCCGGCTGGGACACCGGGCTGGTGGCGATGGGGATCAATGCCGCAGTCGCGGTGGTCGTCAGCCTGGTCGTGCCGCGACGCGCGGCGACGTAGCGGTCGACGGAGTCGGTGACCGCCCAGAGCGGCACGTAGCCGTTCTCGAGCACGGCGGCGTGGAAGGCGCGCAGGTCGAACGCGTCGCCGAGCGCGGCGCGGGCACGCTCACGTTCCTTCAGGATGTGCAGCATGCCGACCGTGAAAGCGGTGGCCTGGCCGGGCACGGCGAGGTAGCGATCGACCGCGGACTCGTTGGCCGCTCGCGGGCTCGGGGTGTTGTCGTCGAGGTAGCGGATCGCCTGCTCGCGACTCCAGCGCCTGGCGTGCAGCCCTGAGTCGACGACGAGGCGCGTGGCGCGCCACAGTTCCCCGGCGAGGCGCCCGAAATCGGACCACGGGTCCTGGTAGAAGCCCATCTCCCGGGCGAGCCGCTCGGCGTACAGCGCCCAGCCCTCGACGAACGCGGTGTCCTGCCACCAGCGGTTGACGCGCCGGAGTCGCGGGATCCCCGGGTCGACCAGGATGCTCGAGATCTGCAGGTGATGGCCAGGGATGCTCTCGTGATAGAGCAGCGCCTCGAGGTCGTAGAGGGGCCGCGTGTCGAGGCGCTCGACGTTGAGGTAGACGACGCCCGGGCGCTGCCCGTCGGGGGTGCCGGCCTCGTAGAAGCCTGAGGGCGCGCCCGCCGCCCGGTAAGGCTCCGTGGCGCGGATCTCCAGCGGCAGCGGCACGGGCCCCGGCCAGACCTCGCCGATGCGCGCCTGCATCGCGGCCACGATGGCGCGGGAGCGGGCGAGATAGGCTTCGCGGCCCGCCGCGTCGTCGGCAAGGAAGAAGCGCGGGTCCTGCTTCATCGCCTGCATGAACGCCCGCAGGTCGCCCGTGCCGCCGAGCCGCTGCATCAGCGCGCGCATCTCGCCGTGCACGCGCGCGACCTCCGCGAGGCCGAGCGCATGGACTTCCTCGGCGGTGAGGTCGGTGGTCGTGAACTGCCGCAGCAGGAAAGCGTAGAACGCTCCGCCCTCGGGGAGCTGCCAGACGCCGCCGTCGACCGTCGAGCGCGCCGCGTGATCCTCGAGTTCCACAACGAGCCTCGCGTAGGCCGGAGCGACCCTGTCGCGCAGCAGGCGCCGAGACTCGGCGAGCCAGCGCTCGCGCTGCGCGACCGGCAGGTCGAGCGCCGCGAGCTTGCGCCCGAGGCCGGCGACGACCGGCCCTCCGGCTGCGGCGTTCATTCCCTCGAGCAGGCCGCGCGCCTGGCCGAGCAGGATCGGGCTGACGCTGCGCGGCAGCCAGACTCCAGCGGCCGACTGCCGCTCGAGACGCTGCACGAGGCCGTCGATGTAGGGCGCGGCGGCCTCCAGGCGCCGCAGCCAGGCCTCGGCGCCGGAGGCGTCCGCGACGCGCTGCGCCTCGAGCACGCTCGGCACGTCGATGTGCGGACCAACGATCTGGTTCAGGGGATAGAGGTGGTCGCGCCAGCGGTGACGCTCGAGCTCGCGCTCGAGCTGCGCCGCGTAGACGCGCCGCTGCACGGCCGCGCGCGGCGCGAGCGCGGCGCCCTCGAAGCCGGCGTTGAGCCGGTCGAGCTCGCCGCGCGCCGCAGCGGCCGCGGCGGCGCTCCCGGCCTCGGTGAGATCCTCCCAGCGCTCGTCGCCGGAAGAATCGCCCAGGCTGGTGGCGAGCGAGGGATTGGCCGCAAGGTAGCGGCCGTACGCGGCCTCCAGGTGCGCGAGCAGGCGCGTGGAATCGTCGGCGCGCGCGGCGCCGCCGGTCGCGAACGCGGAAAGCACCAGCACGAGCAGCGGCCGCACGGTGACTCGCTCAGCGATTCAGCGTGTATTTCATGATGCGACCGTGCGGACCCTCGCGGTCGCGCTCGAGCTCGTAGACATCGCCACCGGGGCCGCGGCGGTGCGCCGTCACCGCGGCGATCGCCGCGCGGTCGCCGTCATCGAGCCGCAGGCGACCGATCGCGGCGTGCGCCGCGAGGTGTGCGGTGCTGGTGGCGCCGACGATGGCGGCCGCCACCCCGGGCGTGTCGAGCATGGCGCGGGTCGCCACGGTGGCGATGTCGGTGCCGTGGCGGTCGGCGATCCGGCGCAGGACGGCCAGCAGCTGCTGGAACGCAGTCCAACCGCCGAACTCCTCGACCATGAGCCGGTACTTGGTCAGCGAGCGGTTCGCCAGCTCGCCCTCCGGGGCAGGCTGACCGAGCCACCGGTCGGACAGGAAACCGCCCGCCACCGTGCCGTAGCAGAGCAGCGCCACGCCGCGTTCGCGGCACAGCTCCACCATGCCGTGGGCCGGACGGTCGTCCAGCAGCGAGTACTGCAGCTGGTGGGCGAACACCGGCACGCCCGCCTCGATGATCGCGCGCAGCTGCGCGGCGCCGAAGTTGGTGACGCCGATGCGGTCGATCTTGCCGGCGACACGCAGGCGCTCGAGCTCGAGCGCGACTTCGACGTAGCGCGGCACGGCGTAGTCCCACCAGTGGAACTGCACGAGGTCGAGCCGCTCGACGCCGAGCCGGGCGATCGAACGGTCGATGATGGACTCGACGTAGGCGCCGTCGACACGCCCGAGCAGGTCGAGGTCCGGAACGAACTTCGTGTGCACGCGGATGCGCCGCGCGTGCGCCGGGTAATCGCGGCGGAAGCGGCCGATCATCTCCTCGACGCCCGTGTAGATGTCGGCGCAGTCGAAGGCCGTGAACCCGGCGTCGACGAAGGCCGCCATGTCGCGGCAGGCCGCGTCGGGATCGATCGCCCCATGACCGCCCGCCAGATGCCAGCCGCCCTTGATCAGCCGCGAGATGGCGTAGTCGGGCGCGAGCTGGATGGACGGGATCATGCCTCACCCCGCGGCAGCGGCACCGCCGTGGTGTCCGCGTGGCGAAACCGTCGCTTGCCGGTGCGCACGATGCGCAGGCGCGTCGGGCAGTTCGGATCCGGGCACGCCACCTCGGCGTCGGTGGACATCCAGTCGTGCGGATCCGTGACCCGCTGCTTCGCCG
The DNA here is from genome assembly GCA_044238215.1 of Steroidobacteraceae bacterium. Taxonomy (GTDB): domain Bacteria; phylum Pseudomonadota; class Gammaproteobacteria; order Steroidobacterales; family Steroidobacteraceae; genus UBA964. The sequence goes on along the minus strand of JBIIDW010000003.1, from coordinate 8,471 downwards.
CAAGCAGCGGCAACACGGCGCCGATGGAGTAGATCGAAAAGCCCTGGCCCGGCGGAAGCGTGAGCATCTCGCCGCGCAGCTCGAAGTGATCGCCTGGCTTCGCGCCACAGAGGATGCGCTGCCCCGGTGGTGCGACCACCTCGACGCGCAGGTCGTAGAGTTCGAACTCGGCGTGGGCGCCGGCAGGATCGTCGCGGGTAGGCTCGCTCATTCCGCCAGTCTAACCGGCCGCGGGCGGCGCCGGCGCGTCAGGGCGCTGGCGCACCGGCCGGCGCAAGGCCCGCGCGCAGCGACTGCACGAGTGTGCCGCGGTTCCCGAACTCCCAGTTGCCGCCGTACTGCACGTCGACGACGCGGAAGCCGCCCTCGCCCGGCTTGACGATGACGTAGTCCTGCCAGCGGGTGACGTTCGGCAGCGCGCCGTAGGTGAACGACACGGTCACGCGCCGCGAGGCGTCCTGTGCGGGAGCCTCGACGGCGATGACCTGGAACCCCGACGGCCCCTCGAACAGGCTGGTGAACAGGTCGCCGTCGTTGAAAGGCGGTTTCTCGGTGGGCGCCGCGGCACGGGCCTCGTCGTGCACGCGACGGGCTTCGCGCAACAGATCGCGCAGCGAAGGATCGAGCCAGCGCTCGATCTGCGCGAGCTGCTCCGCGGTCGGCGCGCCGCGCAGACCGGTCGAACGCAGCGCCGAATAGAGGCTGCCGACCACCTCGGCCGGGGTTGCGGCCGCCGGCGCGGCGGCCTCGGCGGCCGCGGACGCGGGCTGCTGCGTGGCCGGCACGGGCGCGCGGTCACAGGCCGCGAGCAGCAGCACGCCGAGGGCGAGCGGCAGGCGTAGGGAGGTTTGCATGCCCGACATTCTAGGCAAGAGAAGTGCGGGTGTCGCGGGGATAGCGACCCAGCGACAGCAGCGCGGCCCCGCCGAGCACGAACGCTGCGCCCACCCAGGGCAGGCCCGCATCGAAGCCGCCGGTGGCGTCGCGCAGGTAGCCCATGCCCGAGGCACCGATCGCCGTGCACACGGCCACCGGCACGATCAGCAGCCCGTACAGCACGCCGTAGTGACGCAGGCCGAGGTAGCGCGCGGTGAGGAACGCGAGGAAGTCGTACTCCGCACCCTGCGCAAAGCCGAGCAGCGCGATCGCGACCACGGCCGCGGCGGGCGCCACCGCGTCCGCCGTCATCAGCGCCGTGCCGATCGCCGGCAGCGAGAGCACGAACGCGGCAACGCCGGGGGCCCACACGCGGTCGATGACGTAGCCGATCGCCAGCCGCCCGACCGCGATCGACACGCCCAGCACGCCGACCAGCCCGGCCGCGTCCTGCGCGGCATAGCCCTTGGCGACCAGCATCGGCACGAGATTGGCGTTGAATGCGCCGACGCCGATCGAGGCGAGCCCGAACGCCGCGCCGAGCACCCAGAACCGGTAGCCCCGCAGCGCCTCGCCGCGCGACAGGCCGGCCTCCGATGGCCGTGCGCCGACGACCGGCCCACCGGCGGCACCCTCCGCCGCTCCGGCCGGCACGGCCGGGCGATCGTCGCCGCGGAACAGCACGAGCACCAGCGGTGTGGCGATCAGCAGCGGCAACACCGCGAGCAGCGCCCACGCGGCGCGCCAGCCGACGGCGTCGATCAGCCATTGCGCGAAAGGCGTGCCGAGCAGCGCGAACAGGCCCGACCCGGACAGCACGATCCCGAGCGCGAGGCCACGCCGCTCGACGAACAGCGAATTGACCATCCGCGTCCACACGGCCGGCACGGTGCCGGCCGAGAGCACGGCGGCGAGCCCCATGGCCGCGTACCAGGTCCAGACCGAGGGCTGCACGAGCGAGAACGCCGCGATGCCGACCGCCGACAGCGGCATGCCGACGCAGGCGACGGCCCGCGCGCCGAGGCGGTCGCAGAGGCTGCCGACCCAGGGACTGCAGGCGAGAATGCCCGCCGTGTAGACCAGCGTGCCCGCCTGGTACGCGCCCAGGCTCCAGCCGAACTCGCGGGTCATCGGTCCGGCGAAGACACCGAGCACGAAGGCCGGCAGGGCGGAAACGCCGAGCATGACGCCGGCCGCGGCGGCGACCAGCACGGGCCCGTGCAGGCGAAATTCGGCGTGCATCGTGGCACGCTACGCAGCGCAGGGTCCCGGGGCAAGAGGGGGGAGGCTGTCGATGATCACGGCGGAGCACGTCGCAACCTACCGGCGCGACGGCATCGTGCACCTGCCCGGGGCGTTCGCCGCCTGGGTCGAGCCGCTGCTGGGCGCCATCGACCGCGTGATCGCGAAGGCGTCCGATCCGCGCTATCCGCGGCTGCGGCACTTCAGCCTGTCGCCGCAGAATCCGCTGCTCGTGGCCGGCGGCTCGGGCGGCGTCGACGTCGGCGGCACGATGGGTCTCTACATGGCCGCGCACGACCCGGTGTTCGAGCACTGGGCGCGCGAGTCGGGCGCCGCCGCGATCACCGGCCAGCTCAGCGGTTCGAGGCAGATGCGCTACTGGCAGGACGCGGTGTTCATCAAGCGCGGCGACGGCGCCGACGACGGCACGCCGTGGCACAACGACTACTGCACCTGGCCGTGGAAGGGCGAGCAGCTGCCGATCCTGTGGATCGCACTGACCGACGTCGCGGCGGACGACGCGCCGCTGCAGACGCTGCGTGGTTCGCACACCGACCCGTGGCGCTACTACTCGCCGATGTCGCCGCCCGGGTTGCCCGTCACCGACGAGTACCACGCCTGGGACGAACTGCTGGCCAAGGCCACGGCGCCCGGCGCACCGGTCGACACCTGGACCGTGCACGCGGGTGACGCCCTCGTGATGCACTCGAAGCTCATCCACTGCTCGCAGCCGCGCCGCTCGGCCCGCCCCGGCCGCCGCGTCTCGTTCAGCACCCGCTGGCTGGGCGACGACTGCACCTGGTCGCCCGACGCCTATTCGTTCCCGGTACCGGTGCTCGAGGAGAATCCGCTGATGCGCCAAGGCCAGCCGCCCCCGGACAGGCTGTTCCCGCCATTGTGGAGGGCCGCGGCGTGAGCGGGACCCGCATCCGCTGCGGCTACGCCGACGGGCACCACGGCCAGGTCCACTATCGCGAACTCGGCGCCGGGACGCCGCTCGTGCTGATGCACTGGGCTCCCTCGAGCGGGCGCCAGGTCGAGCACTTCATGCCGCTGTTCGCCGCACGCGGCTTCCGCGTGCTCGCCTTCGACATCCCGGGCTACGGGCGTTCGCACAAGGACACCGCGGGCTGGAGCTGCGCGCAGATGGCAGCCGAGATCGCCACCGCACTCGACGATCTCGGCGGCGTGGCGCAGGGCTTCGTCGTCGGCGGTCACCTGTCCGCGGCGGTGGCGGCGGAACTCGCCATCGCCCAGCCGGACCGCTGGCCGCGCATCGTGCTCGACGGCTCGCCGACACTCACGCCGGCGCAGATGGCGCAGTTGATGAGCGCCTTTGCCGGACTCAGCCCGGCGTGGTCGGCCGACGGCGCGCACCGGACCTTCGTCTGGGACATGACCGAGCGCTTCCTGCACGAGTGGAATCCGGAGTACCGCGCCTCCGCGGAGAACTTCGAGACCCAGTACGCCTTCATGGCCGACTACCTGCAGATGGGCTTTGCGCCGATCCGTGCCTTCCTGGAGCCGGCGGCCAAGGGCGGCCTCGCCACGTACGACGCGCACGCCCGCTGGCCGCTCGTGCCCGCGCGCGTGCTCGCGCTGACCGCCGAGCGCGAGCCGCTGCGCCCCGCGCACGACCGCGCCGTCGCGCTGCTGCGCAACGTGCGCGCCCACGAATTTCCCGGACTCCATCCCTTCGTCGTGCCCGCGCGTGCGGCGGAGTACGTCGCCATCGTCTCGGACTTCCTGTCAGGAGCCTCGCCATGAAGAAACTGCCGGTCATCCGCCCCGCGCTGCTCGCGATCGCAGCGCTCAGCGTCGCGCTGCCGCATCCCGTCGCCGAAGCCCAGGGCAAGGCGGGCCGCAGCGCCAGAGTCACCATCGGCAAGGTGGAACAGGCAGAGACCGTCACGCTCGACTCGAACGCCGGCTCCGGCGTGCTGGTCGGCGGCACGCTCGGCCTGCTGTCGGGTTCCGGCAAGAGCTCGGGCAAGAAGGCGCGCAACGCGATCATCGGGGCGGCGGCCGGCGGCATGATCGCCTCGGGCGCCCAGGGCAGCCTCGAGGGAATGCGCTACACGGTGCGGACGGGGACGGGCACGCAGATCCGCGTGATCAGCGACCAGCGCGGCATCATCCTCGGCGACTGCGTCGCGGTCGAGGAAGCCGGCGAGACGGCCAACGTCCGTCGCCTCGCGCCCGAGGCCTGCGACGGCGCCTACCGGCCGGCAGTCACCGCGCTCGATCGCGAGTTCCGTCAGGAGGCGTCCGAGTGCGCTGCCGCCAAGGACCAGCTCGTCAACGCCCGGAACGAGACCGAGGCGGACCTCGCCATCCGCAAGCTCAGGATCCTCTGCAACGACTGAGCCCGGCGGTCACCAGCAACGCGGGCAGCATCAGCAGCGCCGCGCCGACGAACGGCGAGCTCGCCCCGAAGGCGGAGAACATCGCTCCGGAGGCGAGCGGCGTGAGGAATCGGCCGACGTTGCCGGCGCCCTGGAACATGCCGAGGGCAGCTCCGCGGTCACCGGCGCCGACCTCGTTCGAGACCAGCTGGGATGCCGGCGCGAGGAACAGCGCGTAGGCGAAAGCGAGCACGAGCAGTCCGGCCATGACGACGGTGACGGACCCGGCCAGGGCCACGATCACGCAGCCCGCCCCGTACACGGTCAGCGAGATCCGCAGGCAGATCACCGCGCCGAATCGCGTCATCGCCGGCCCCACCGCAATCGCCTGCAGCAGCGCATTGGTGCCGGCCATTACCGCGAACATCAGACCGATCCCGCGCGGGCTCAGTCCCAGCGCGCGGTCCGCGTACAGCGGAAAGGTCGAGTCCACCACGGCCATGCCCGCGGAGCCCAGCAGCCCGATCGCGTTCATGCGCCAGAGCAACGGGTCACGCAGCAGGTCGCGCCAGTGCGCAGGCGGCGCGGCGCGAGCCGCCGCTGCGCGGGCCTCGGGTGGATGGGTCTCGGGCAGCAGCCAGAGCGCCAGCAGCAGCGCGACGAGATCGAGACCGCCCGCGAACAGCGCAATGGTGAGGTAGTCGGCATTCGCGGGGTCCGTGCCGGCGAGCAGCCCGCCAACCGCGGGCCCGACGATGAAGCCGAGCGCGGTCGCGGCACCGACCCGGCCGATGGCCTTGGCGCGATCGTCCGGGCCGCTCAGGTCCGCCGCGGCGGCGAAGGCGACCGCGCCGATGCCGCTCGCGAGGCCGCCGAGCAGCCGCGAGAACTGCAGCATTCCGATGCTGTCGGCCAGCCCCATGACGACGTAGGCGCAGGTGGCGCCCGCCAACGACAGGACGAGCACCGGCTTGCGGCCGATGCGGTCGCTCAGCCAGCCCCAGAACGGTGTGGAGACCAGCTGCCCAAGCGAGAACGCGGCCACCATGTGCGTGATTTCGGCCGGCGTGGCCGCGAACTGCGCACCGAAGAACGGAAACAGCGGCACGACGATGCCTGCCCCCATCAGGCTGACGAACACGACGAGGCAGACGAGGGCGAGCGGGACCTGGTCCCGCGCGGCGGTCATTGCGGCGCCGCGGCGGTGGGCGGCTGCCGGGCGGCCCGCGCCTCGACGGCGGCGCCGCACGCACGCTCCATCTCGCGGTAGCCGGTGCCGACCAGCCGCGACGGCAGGTCGAGCGCGCTGACGAGCGACACCAGCAGCGAGCAGGCGTAAGGCACGGCCTGTACCGCGAGCACGACCAGCCACGTGGTGCGATCGGGGCTGTCGGCGGTGGGGATCGCCGCGACGGCGCAGCAGGCCAGCAGCAGCGCCACGAGCATCAGCGTCTCCTCACGGGCGGCGGCGAACGCCGCGCCGAGGGCCTCGCGGTGCACGCGCTTCGGCGTGCGGAAGAAGGGCTCGGCACGCGTGACGAACCCGCGCAGCACGGCGAGACCGATGGTGTGCGCGAGCGCGAGACCGGCCACGGCGGCGGCGAACGTCTGGCGCTTGCCGGCGCCGACTTCGCTCCGGTAGAGATGCACGATCTTGACGAGCTTGAAACCGAACAGCGAGAGCGGCAGCACCGAGAACGTCATCAGCGGTGCGTCGATCGACGCCGGCGCCGCCACCATCGCGATCGACCAGGCGAGCGCGGCAAAGTTGAACAGCAGATTGAAGCCGTCGGCGAGCCAGGGCAGCCAGCCCGCCACGAAGTGATAGCGCTGCCCCGGCGCGAGCGCGGCGGTGCGCCGACCGAGCAGGTGCCCGGCGTGGGCCTTCAGGATCTGCATCGCGCCGTAGGCCCAGCGATAGCGCTGCTTCTTGAAGTCGACGAAGGTGTCGGGCATCAGGCCGCGGCCATAGCTGCGCGGGGTGTAGCGCGCCTCGAGACCCGCCTCGAGGATCGACAGGCCGAGTTCCGCATCCTCGGTGATGCACCACTCCGCCCAGCGGCCGGCGCGATCGAGCGCGTCGCGCCGCACCAGCGTCATGGTGCCGTGCTGGATGATCGCGTTGCGCTCATTGCGCGTGACCATGCCCAGGTGGAAGAACCCGCGGTACTCCGCGTAGGCCATCGCCTTGAAGGCGCCGTCGCCGGCGTCGCGGTAGTCCTGCGGCGCCTGCACGATCGCGACGCCCGGTTCGTCGAAGGCGGGCACGAGGTCCAGCAGCCAGCGCGGCTCGACCACGTAGTCGCTGTCGATGACCGCGACGACGGCGGCATCGGCTGCCGTGTGACGCAGCGCGAAGTTCAGCGCACCGGCCTTGAAGCCCTCCAGCGGGGCGACGTGGAAGAACCGGAACCGCGGTCCGAGTTGAGCGCACCGCGCCTCCACGGGTCGCCAGACCGCCTCGTCGGTCGTGTTGTTGTCGACGACGATGACCTCGTAGTCGGGGTAGTCGAGCCGCGCGAGCGCCTCGAGCGTCTCGATGACCATCGCCGGCGGCTCGTTGTATGCCGGCACGTGGATCGAGACCTTCGGCAGCGCACGGCCGGCCGCCGGCGCCGGGAGCGGTACGAGTCGCTGGTGGCGGCGGAGCCAGCGCGCTTCGGCCCACTCGTGCGCCTCGGCGAACAGCACGGCGATCACGCCCAGCGTGCCGAGGAACAGCAGGAAGCCCACGAGCACGGAGCCGAACGTGAGGTACTGCTGGCTGTAGTCGTAGAACACCCAGACCGCGGCGGTGGCCGTCGCATAGACCACCACGGCAAGGAAACCCCGGCCCGAGTTGCGCAGGCTGCGGCTGTTCACGTAGAGCACGGCGAGCACGAACAGCGCCAGCGTGACCGACACGCCGGCCAGCGTGCGCCACTCCGGCATGCGCACGATCGGCTCGGTGAACGGGAACTTCGCCTGCCGCGCGGCGTCGTAAACGCCCCAGTAGGCGCCGACCGCGCCCTCGGTCTGCGTCTTCCAGGGCTGGTCGAACGCCTCCATCACGTAGTACTCCCAGCGCTCGCGCTCGGCGATGCTGAGGAAGCGGCGCAGGAACAAGGCCTGGTTCGACTCGGACGCGACCGCCGACTCCCGCGTGCGGCCGTTGCTCGGCCAGCCGACCTCGCCGATGACGATTCGCTTCCCCGGGAAGGCGCGCTGCAGTTCGCGCATCTTCTCCACCGAGTAGGTCACCGCCGTCTCGACCTCGACGCCCTCCCAGTAGGGCAGCAGGTGCACGGCGATGAAGTCGACGTGGCGCGCCAGCTCGGGGTTACTGATCCAGACGTGCCAGGGTTCGGCTGTGCTGACCGGCTGCTCGATCTGCGCACGCGCGCGGTCGAGGTACTCGTACATCACCTCGATGGGTACGTCGCCGCGCAACACGGCCTCGTTGCCGACCAGTACCTTGGAGACGTTGGCATGCTCGCGCGCGAGCCGCGTGGCGGCGGCGATCTCCTGCTGGTTGCGGCCCAGCCGCGTGTCGATCCAGGCGCCCACCGCGACCTTCAGGCCGTGCCGTTCGGCCAACGCGGGCACCACGCCGATGCCGTCGAGCGTGCTGTAGGTGCGCACCGCAAGGGTGCGCCCGGACAGCAGGTCGAGATCGCGGTCGATCTGCGCCTCGGTCGGCACGTCCTGGCGCAGCGCATCCTGGTCGGCCGTGTAGGGCGAGTAGGCGAAGCCCTGTATGCGGGATGGCCAGGCGGGCTCGCTGCTCGGCTGGTTCATGAACGCCCAGAAGGCGTAGGTCAGCCCGGCGAACACCGCGGCCGTCACGACACTGGGCACCCGCATCGGCTGGATCCGTCAGAAGAGCCCCCGGAAATGGGGCGGCGGATCATAGCGGGCTGGGTATGCAGCGCAACATGTCGCAGCGCGGCGACCGTGGCGGCCCGCAGTGCGGCGGGCCGGCTGGCGGGCAGCGGGGCGGCGCGACGCGCCGTCCCCCCCCTGGGGCAG